>DASYOF010000204.1:0-5594 GCA_036007995.1 Thermoplasmata archaeon | reverse complement strand
GACCGACCGGCCGGGCATCTGCTCGAGCTTCCCCTGGCGGTACTGCTCGACGAGCTCGCCGACCTGGATCCGCACCTCGGAAAGCGCTTTCGAGATCTCCTTGCGGGCGTTCTCCGGGACGTCCTCGTCGTCGATCCCCGTGGAGAGGCCCTTGAGGCCCATCGCGGTGATCGAGAGCCGGCTCATCTCGTCGAGGAACTGGCGGGCGCGGGCCATCCCATTGTTCCGGGCGATGGCGTCGAGGATCGCGCCCTTCTGGAACGCGATCGCCTTCGCGTCGATCGTCCCGGCTTTCAGGATGCCGTCCTCGACGACGACGAACGAGTCGTGCTTGCAGTTCATCGGCGGGCAGTCGCACCGGTTCCAGATGTTCGAGCGGAACTCGATCGTGAGGTCCTTCGGCAGCGTCAGGCTGAACAGCTGCTTTCCCGTCCAGTACGGCTCGCCGTCCTTGTCGGTCCCGGCGGGGGGCGGGGTCGGGAACCGGAGCTTCGAGAGGAGGTAGGTGACCTCCGCCCGGTGGAAGGTGGGGTTCTGGTACGTGAGCAGGAACGCCGCCGTGATGTGGTCGTGGAGCATCCCGATGATCGGGCCGCCGTACCGCGGGGAGAGGATGTGCTCCTCGACCTTCATGAGGACCTTCGCCTCGGCCCTCGCCTCCTGGCTTTGCAGCACGTGGAGGTTCATCTCGTCGCCATCAAAGTCGGCGTTGTACGGCGGGCAGTCGCACAGGTTGAACCGGAACGTCTTGTGGGGGAGGATCCGGACGAAGTGGGCCATCATGCTCATCCGGTGGAGCGACGGCTGCCGGTTGAACAGCACGATGTCCCCGTCGATCAGCTGGCGCTCGACGATGCAGCCGGGCGCGACGAGCTCCGCGCACGCCTCGGCGTTCTTGTCCATGACCTTGATCCGCTGGCCGTCCTCGCGGATCAGGTAGTTGACGCCGCACTGGTAGCCGCCGGTCGCCGTCGGGGCCGCCGCCGGGCCGCGCTTGACCAGCGCCTTCGCGATCTCCTGGTTGTGGGGGGTGACCTCGAGCGGGACCGTGAGCGCGCGCGCGACCTCGACCGGGATGCCGACGTCGTTGATCGAGAGGAGCGGGTCCGGCGAGATGACCGTACGGGCCGAGAAGTTGACCCGCTTACCGGAGAGGTTCGACCGGAACCGTCCGTCCTTCCCCTTGAGGCGCTGGCTGAGGGTCTTCAGCGGGCGGCCGGACCGATGCCGGGCCGGCGGGATCCCCGAGGTCTGGTTGTCGAAGTAGGTCGTGACGTGGTACTGCAGTAGCTCCCAGAGGTCCTCGACGACGAGCTGCGGGGCGCCCATGTCGCGGTTCTCGCGGAGCCGCTGGTTGATCCGCAGGACGTCGACGAGCTTGTGCGTCAGGTCGTCCTCGGACCGCTCCCCCGAGTCGAGGGTGATCGACGGGCGGACCTGGACGGGCGGGTCGGGGAGGACGGTGAGGACCATCCACTCGGGCCGGCCGAACTTCGGGTTCAGGTCCATCGCGCGGACGTCGTCATCGGGGATCCGTTCGAGCCGGGCGCGGACCTCCTTCGGGGTGATCTTGTGGCCGTTCTCGCGGAACGTCGTCGGCTTGTCGAGGATGATCCGCTGCTGGACCTCGTGGCAGTGCGGGCAGACCCGTTCCTCCTTCGGCTCGCGGCGGGTCGGGGCGGGGGCCCCGTCCTCGGTATCGGCGCTCGCGTCGCCGCGCATCGACGGCGCGTCGGGGAGCTTGCGGCCGCAGGCGCGGCAGGTCCCCTGGAGAAGCCGCTTGATCTCCTTCGCGTAGCCGACGTGGATCACCGGCATGGCGAGCTCGATGATCCCGAAGTGGCCGGGGCACTCGTTGACGCGGCCACCGCACGTGCGGCACCGCAGGTTCGGCTCGATGACCCCGAGGTGAAGGTCCATCAGCCCCATCTCGATCGGGTAGCCGTCGTCGTCGTACGTGTCGGCGGTGATGATCTTCACCGCGCTCATCCGCCGGACCTCGTCCGGGGAGAGGAAGGCGAACTGGAGGGCCTTGATCTTCTTCGAGAGTCCGGTCGCCATGGTTCCTCCTACCGCATCTCCTCGAGCTGGAGCCGCATGATCACGCCGAGGCTGATCAGCTCCTCGAGGAGCAGCTTGAACGAGTAGCTCATCTCGACGGGGTAGATCGACGAGGTGTTGCCGCAGCTCGGGCAACGGAGCGACCCGGCGCGGGTGTCCGGGATCGCGATGTGGCCGCACTCCGGGTTGCCGCAGACGTACTGGATCGTGCCGTCCGACTCGTCGAGCAGTCGGTCCTTGATGACCATGGCCACGCCGTGGCCGATCAGGCAGTCGCGCTCCATCTCACCGAACCGGAGACCGCCCTGCCGGGATCGGCCTTCCGTCGGCTGCCGCGTGAGGATCTGGACGGGGCCGCGCGAGCGCATGTGCATCTTGCCCGCGACCATGTGGTGGAGCTTCTGGTAGTAGATCACGCCGACGAAGATCTCCGCCTCGAGGCGGCGACCGGTCATGCCGTCGTAGAGGGTCTCGCGGCCGGACGGGTGGAGGCCGAGCGCCTTCAGGCTCTCCCGGAGCGCTTCCTCGCGCTCCCCGGAGAACGCCGTGCCGTCGATCGTGCGCCCTTCGAGCGCGCCGACCTTGCCCCCGAGCATCTCGAGCACGTGGGCGACCGTCATCCGCGACGGGATCGCGTGCGGGTTGATCAGCAGGTCCGGCGTGATGCCGTCGCGGGTGTACGGCATGTTCTCCGGGTTGACGATGAGGCCGATGACCCCCTTCTGGCCGTGCCGGCTCGCGAACTTGTCGCCCAGCTCCGGGACCCGCTGGTTGCGGACCTTGACCTTGACGAGCTTCGAGATGTTCTCGCCCTCGGTCAGGATCACGTTGTCGACCCAGACGGACTCGCCGTAGCGGACCGTGCCGGACGTCTCCCGGCGCTTCTGGGGCGTCAGCAGGTCGGTCTTCTCCTCGAGGAACCTAGGCGGGCTGGTCTTGCCGATCAGCACGTCGCCCTCGACCACCTCCATCTCGGGGAAGATCAGGCCGTCCTCGCCGAGGTTCCGGTAGGCGGTGTCGACGCGCGCCCCCGCGACGTCGGGGCGCGGGATCTCGAAGCGGTCCTCCTGGCCGCCCGGATATTTCCGCTCCTCTCCCCGGTAGGTACGGAAGAACGAGGAGCGCCCGAGGCCGCGGTCGATCGCGGCGCGCGAGAAGACGAGCGCGTCCTGCATGTTGTACCCCTCGTACGAGAGGACGGCGACGACGAAGTTCTGGCCGGCCGGTCGCTCCGTGAAGTGCACGTAGCGCATCGTCTGCGTGCGGAGCAGCGGGGCCTGCGGGTAGTGGAGGAGGTGGCTCCGGGTGTCGGGCCGCCGACGGTAGTTCACCGACTCCACGCCGAGCGCCTGCTTCGCCATCGCGGAGCCCATCGTGTTCCGCGGCGTCGAGTTGTGCTCGGGGTACGGGATGAGCCCGGTGCAGACGCCGAGCATCAGGTTCGTGTCGATCTCGAGGTGCGTGTGCTGGTTCGTGAGGAGCGTCGGACTCTCAAACTCGTTCCCGCAGCGGCCGCACTGGACGAGGGCGGCCTCACCGCGCTCGCCGGCGGAGAGCCAGCGGATGTCGCTCCGGGAGAGCGCGCGCTCGCACTTCGGGCACCGCTCGGGGTGCTGGAACGCCTCGACGGCGATGAGCGTGTCCTCCTCTTCCTCGGCGTCGGTCCACTCGATCTTGCCCTGCCGGACGAGGTCGGTGTAGGAGAGCGTGCCGCGGCCGAGGTCGTCCAAGTCGGCGCGAGTGACCTTCGGGACCCCGCCCTTGACGACAATGAGCGGGCGGCGGAGCCGGCCCGGGTCGCAGTGGACGATGACCTCGTTCATCTGCTCGTCGTAGCGGACGTTGATCTCGTAGGTCTTGTCGCCGAGCGTCGGCGAGAGCGTGCCGGACCGGCGGCGGTCGCGGATCTCCCGGACGAGCTCGACCGGGTTCGAGTGGAGGCCGATCAGGTTCCCGTTGACGTAGACCCGGGCGGCGCGCTTGCCTTTCGGGCCGGCGCCTTCCTGGAACACCTCGGGGCCGATCTCGCGGGTGTTGAGGTCGCGGAGGATGAGGGTCACCTCGTCCTCGTCGGCGCCTTCCGAGACGTCCACGCACAGGGCGTAGTTCTTGACGAGGCCGCAGTTCTGACCCTCAGGGGTCTCGTTCGGGCAGAGCCGGCCCCACTGCGTGGGGTGAAGGTCGCGCGCCTCGAAGTGCGGCTGGCTGCGCGTCAGCGGGCTCGTGACCCGCCGGAGGTGGGAGATCGTCGACATGTGGCTGGTCCGGTCGAGCACCTGGCTGACGCCCGCCCGCCCGCCGACCCAGTTGCCGGTCGCGAGCGCGTGGACGAGCCGCTGCGTGAGGAGGTCCGGCCGGATCGCGCTCGCGATCCGAAGGTCCTTCTTCCGCGCGAACGACCGCTCGAGCTGGTACTTCAGGTCCTTCAGGAGGAGCGTGAAGGCGACGCGGAACAGGTCCTCCATCAGGTCGCCTGCGAGCTTGAGCCGCTTGTTCGCGTAGTGGTCCTTGTCGTCCTCGCCCCGGACCTTCAGGTGGAGCTCGAGGACGGTACGGGCCATGCGCGCGAGGTAGAGCGCCTTCTTCAGACGGTCGGCCTTCGTGTCGCCGAGGTGGGGGAGGAGCGACCGGTCGAGGATGCCGTCGACCTTCCGCTGGCGGTACTCCTTCGCCTGGCCGGTCGCGAACTTCTTCTCGAGGTAGAGGAGCGCGTCCTCCGTCGTGAGGATCCCCTCCGGCGGGTAGAGCTTCTTCGACGTGCACTCCTCGAGGTTGACGTTAAGGAGGTGCTTCATCGTCTGGACGAACGGCTCGTCGATCGGGAGCAGTTCGCCGAGCGCCGCCTGGAAGATCTCCTCGTCGTTTTTCATCCCGAGCGCCTTCATCAGGACGACGATCGGGATCTGGCCGGAGGCGGTCGGGACCGAGACCTGGAGGATCCCGTCCTTCTTCTTCTCGACGACGGTGAGCGACCGGTAGCCGCCGCGCTGGCTGAACACCTTCGCGGACTCGATGGGGGTGCCGTACCGCTCGTTGAACTCGGCGAAGATCCGGTTCGGGGCGAGGTCCTCGAGGCTGATGATGACCCGTTCCGTGCCGCCGATGATCGCGTAGCCGCCCGGGTCGAGCGGGTCCTCGCCGTACTCGACGAGCTTCGCCCGGTACTCCTCGTCGGAGAGCGGGAACCCGGAGTCGCGCTCGATGTTGCCGCGGTTCAGGTTGCACGGCCGGCTCTTGACCATGATCGGCAGGTCGCCGATGTGGACCTGCTCGGGGGCGCGCTCGACGCCGTTCTCGACGACGGTGACGTTGAGGTGGATCGGCGCCTGGTACGTGAGGTTGCGGAGGCGGGCCTCCATCGGGGTGAGCGTTGGCTTCGAGCCGACGGGCTCCTTGACGAACGGCTGCCCGACGAAGATCGTCGGCTCGGCGGTCGGCGAGATCTGGCCGGTCCGGGGGTCCCGTCGGCGGCCGACGCGCACGTAGATCGAGCTCTTCGTCTTCTGGACGTCGAGCCGGATGACGCCGCGCTC
>DASYOF010000203.1:0-1604 GCA_036007995.1 Thermoplasmata archaeon | reverse complement strand
CGTGCGATCGACATCGTCCCCTCCTAGTTCACCCGCTCCATCAGGTGCACCACGCTCGTCGCCCCGGTCCCCCCGACATCGTGCGAGAGCCCGAGGGTCGCGCCGGCGACCTGGCGGTCCCCGGCCTCCCCGCGGAGCTGGCGGACGATCTCGACGACCTGCGCGACCCCGACGGCGCCGAACGGCCGGCCCTGGGACTTGAGGCCGCCGGAGGTGTTGACCGTCAGCTTCCCGGACGGCCCGAACGCGCCGGCGGCGAACGCGGGGCCGGAGGCGCCCTTGTCGACGAACCCGAGGTCCTCGAGCGCGACGAGCGCGCTGATCGTGTAGGCGTCGTGGATCTCGGCGACCCGCACGTCGGCCGGCACCCGCCGGGCCTGGTCGAACGCCCGCTTCGCCGCCACGACGGTCGAGTCGAGGGTCGTGAGGTCGCGCCGGTGGTGGAGCGCCATCGTGTCGCAGGCGACCTGGCTCGCCGCGAGGCGGATCGGCGTGTCCGTGAACTTCCGCGCCCGTTCGAGCGGACCGAGGACGAGCGCCGCGGCCCCGTCCGAGAACGGGGCGCAGTCGAGCATGCCGAGCGGCTCGGCGACCGGGCTCGCCCCGAGGACCGCTTCGAGCGTGATCTTGTTCCGGTAGTGCGCGTTCGGGTTCTTCGACCCCATCTCGTGCGCGTGGACCGCCACCTGCGCGAGCTGCTCCCGGGTCGTCCCGAAGTCGTGCATGTGCCGGCGGGCGAGCATCGCCCAGAGCGCCGGGAGCGTGGCGCCGAACACCCCTTCCCACTCGTTGTCCGCCGTCCCCGTGACGACCCGGTTCGCCTCCGTGTCCGGCACGTCGGTGAGCTTCTCCGCGCCGCCGACGACGACGAAGTCGTGCGCGCCGCTCGCGACCGCGAGCCAACCTTCGTGGAGCGCGAGCGCGCCCGACGCCCCTCCGCCCTCGACGCGGGTCGCCCCGAGGTGGTGGCTCGCGAGCCCGGCGTAGTCGAGGATCATCGGCGCGATGTGCTCCTGGTCGATCAGCGAGCCGCTCGCCATGTTCCCGAGGTACATCGCCCCGAGATCCTGCGAGGAGAGCTTCGCGTCGACGAGCGCCTGAAGTCCGGCCTCGATCCCGATCTCGCGGAACGACCGGTCCCAGAGCTCGCCGAACCGGGTCTGGCCGACGCCGAGGATCGCGACGTCGCGCATCTACGCCTCGCCTCCCATGTGGATCTTGCCGCGGAACTTCGCGTACACCGAGTACGGGATCTCGACCCCGCCATCGAGGAACTCCTGGACCGGCGTGCCGAACGAACGGTCGAACCGGTCGAGCTCCTCGGTGGCCTCGAGGTCGAACGCGTCGGAGCCGGCGCCGCTGCCGTACCCGACCATCAGGATCCGTTCGCCGGACTTCGCGTGGTCGAGGACGTTCGCGAGGCCGATCAGCGCCGCGCCCGAGTAGGTGTTCCCGATGTGGGGGGTCACGAGACCGTACTTCATCTGGGCGTCCGTGAACCCGAGCTGCTTCCCCACCCGCTGCGGGAACTTCCCGTTCGGCTGGTGGAACACGACGTGCGCGTACGAATTCGGCGTGGTCTCGGTGCGTTCCGTGATCCGCTT
>DASYOF010000202.1:0-2997 GCA_036007995.1 Thermoplasmata archaeon | reverse complement strand
GACGTCCTAACCGACGTCGGACAGGTGCGCGGCCGACCCCGGATTTATTATCGGGCCCGACGATGAATCCCGGAGCGGGGCGCCGCCGACCGTCCCGCCGATAGGAAGGCGATGAACCGGTCGATCGTCTTCCTCGGACTTTTTCTCTTCATCCTTGCCATCGCCCTGTTCGCCTACCCGCAGTTCTCGACCGGGGTCGAGTCGGTCGACCTCGAGGTCCAGGTCGGCATCGTGGTCCTCCCGCTCGGGATCGCCGTCGCCGTCCTCGGCGCCGCGGCTCCGGACCCCCGCGTCACGACGGTCGGGGGGGTGTTCGGGAACGCCGACGAGAACGAGATGCGCCGCCGGGCGCTCGCCCGGGCGCCGCCGACCGGGGACGCCCGGTTCCGGCCGAGCCCGCTCGAATCGGTCAACTGCCGAAAGTGCTACACCCTCATCCCGGCCCAGCTCGCCGACTGCCCGCGGTGCGGGGCGCGACGGGAGTGCCGCGGCTGCAACAAGCCGCTCTTCCTGCTCGCCGGCGCGGTCCGGTGCGCCCCCTGCTTAAAGGACGAGGTGTACTGCTCGTGCCCGAAGCTCCGGAAGTCCGGCGGGAGCCGTCGGCCGGGCGGGCGGTGAGGACAGCGATGGATGCGCAACTCCCTCGGGGGACGGTCGTGACCGACCCGCCCGTCCAGGTGCACTTTGACGGCGCCTGCGAGCCCCCCACGGGCGGCGGGATCGCCACGTACGGATTCACGCTCGAAGGCCCGGGTCTCGAGCACGAAGAGTTCGGGCTCGCGGTTCCTCCCGGTTCGGAGCGGGCGACGAACAACGTCGCCGAGTACGTCGGCGCCATCCGCGCCCTCGAGTTCCTGGCGTCGATCAATTACCACGGCCCCGTGCTTGTGTTCGGGGACAGTCAGCTCGTCATCCGGCAGCTGTCGGGGGAGTATGAGGTGCGGGCCGAGCACCTGCAGCCGTATCATGAGCATCTGAAGCGGCTCGTCGAGAAGGTCGGCGACGTGCACTTCACCTGGGTCCCACGCGAGGAGAATCGGCGCGCCGACGAGCTCAGCAAGCGGGCGATCTCCGAAGCCCGCCACGACGCGGCGCTCCGGGACCGCCTGTCCCGTCGGGAACGCGGCCCGACCGAAGTCTCGGAACGCTCGGCGGGACCCTCCGGCTCCCGGGCCGGAATCCCGGACTAATTCCAGCGAACGGTATAGACGAGCGTGCGGCCCTCAAGCGCCGCGCGCGCCCTCGCGGTGTCGACGACCGTGGCAAACGCGGCCGCCGCTTCCGGCGTCAGCCTCGGACGGGTGCCGTACCCCCGAGGCGTGCCGGCGCCCAAGAACAGCTTCCGGCCGGCGGACGGCGAGCGCGGCTCGGCGCTCAACGGGAGGGAGGGTTCGCTCACCGGCGCCCCCAGTTGACGGCGCGCTCGAGCACCTCGCGGTACGTCGTGGCGCCCGGGACTTCGCGGGGGATATACGCGATCGGAAGGTCGGCGTCCTCCGCCGGGTCGGGCGCGGCAAGAGCGGCCAGTGCGGCGAGGGGAACCCAACGCTCGGCTTCGGTACTCACGGAGGCCACCTCCCAATTGTCGGACGGATGTCATACATAAAACCTCGAGCTCGACAGGAAACGGGGGGGTGGGGAGGGTACCCCTCGTCGGGGATTCCCTTCCGACAACCGGCGGACACTGGGCGAGGCCGACGCTCGTCCGGCCCCGGGCGGCTCTGACGGGCCGCCGAGTGACCCGTTGCCAGATCGATCCGCCGAATCCGTGTACTGCGTAGAGGGTTGCGTGGGAGTCCTAATTTCTGCGCCTAAATGGGGGCTTATATGCGCCAGTGCGTGCTTGGGTAAGTGATGACCGAGCCGGTGACGACCGCGTCCCCCGCCCCGCGGCCCGCCCCCGAGTCGCTCCCCCGTCGCGCCCCCATCGGTTCCGCCGCGTGTGCGGAGTCCGAGGGCGAGGCGAAGTCGTGCGCGTGGTGCGGCGCGAGCGAGTAGCGCTCCGTCTCCTCCGCTCGTTCGCCGGCCCATCCCTCGATCCAAGTCGAATTCCTTCCCACCGAACGGGTCCCCTCTCGCCGCCGGGATCGTCGGGGACTCCGTGGGGAAACCAAGCCCGTCGGTGTTTTCAAATCACTATATAGTGAAGTTGTCTAGTTATTTAAATTGAGCTAAAACTACGATGGCGCGAGGTGAGAGCCTCGTGAACGAACAGAAGAAACCGAAAGCGCTCGTCGTAGGTCTGAGCATCGTGGCCCTCGGGATCCTGCTGACCGCAGGGCTCGTGGCGGCCGCCAACGCGAATGGGTCTCCGGTCCGCGGAGCGCTCACGGCCGCCCCGCCCGCCGGGCCGGCCGCGAAGTGGTTCCCGACGCCGATCCGGCACGTCGTGACGGTCGTCCTCGAGAACGAGGAAGCCACGTCGGTCTGGTCCCAAGGACCGTACGAAGTCTCCCTCGCCGACAAGTACGCCTTCACGGCCGAAGGGTACGCCGTGACCCACCCGTCCGAGCCGAATTACCTGGCCCTCTCCGGGGGCAGCGTGTTCGGGCGCTCGGGCACCGACGCCTACACCGTGATCCCGAACGCGAGCATCGCCGACCTGCTCGAGCTCCGGGGCCTCAGCTGGGGCGAGTTCGCGCAGTCGATGCCTCACCCGTGCGACGCGACCGACGCCTACCCGTACATGGTGAAGCACAACCCGTTCGTGTTCTACCAGGACATCGTGCAGAACACGAGCCGCTGCGATGCCCACGTGCTGAACTTCAGCTCGTGGAACGCGGACGTGGCGTCGGGGAACATCCCGAACTACGCGTTCATCACGCCGAATATGTTGAACGACGGCCACGACACCAGCACCTCGTACGCGGACGCCTGGCTCGAGGGATGGCTGCAGCCGCTCCTCTCGAAGCCGTTCGCCGCGAGCACGCTGTTCATCGTGACCTGGGACGAGGGCGCGACGAACGCGGGGTACACCGTCGGGAACGTCACGCTCGG
>DASYOF010000201.1:0-3316 GCA_036007995.1 Thermoplasmata archaeon | reverse complement strand
GGGGGGAGCACCCGTACCGCGTCAAGTTCCGATCGCCGGTCTTCGCGAACCTGAGCGCCGCGAAGAGCTACCTCGTCGGCTACCACGTGGCCGACATCCCGCCCATCATGGGAAGCGTCGACGTCTGCGTCGGCGAGGTCGACCGGTAGGGGAACGCCATGGCCATCACGACTCTCTGGGACGCCGCGAACCTCCTCGCCTCGGGACTCCTCTGGCTGGTCGGCCGGATCATCCCGCCGCTCGCCGGCCCGCTCGCGAACGGCGACGTGGTCTGGGGGCTTTCGGCCCTCGTGTTCGGGGCGATCCTGCTCGCCGCGAGCATGATCAACACGATCATGCTGATCTGGTTCGAGCGCAAGATGCTCGGCCGGTTCATGGACCGGCGCGGGGCGATGCACGTCGGCTACGCCGGCCTGCTCCAGAACTTCGCCGATGGGCTCAAACTGTTCCGCAAGAACACGTTCAAGCCCCGCGAAGCGGACAACCTGGGGTTCTACACCGGCCCGACGGCGTACATGGTGACCTCGCTCCTCATGTTCGGCGTCCTCCCGATCTCGAGCGGGTGGTCCGACGGCTCGCTGCCCCTCTCGATGCTGCTCGCCCTCGTGATCTTCAGCTTCGCGCCGCTGTTCATCTTCATCTCGGCGTGGTCGAGCAACAACAAGTACTCGCTGATGGGCGGAATGCGCTCGGCCGCCCAGATGATCGCCTACGAGGTGCCGATCCTCCTCGCGGTCGTCGCGGTCGTCCTCGTCTCGGGGAGCTTCGACCTCAACACGATCGTCGCGGAGCAGCAGAACTACTGGTTCTGGGGACCTCTCGTCCTCGCGCTCATCGTCTTCTCGATCGGGATGCTCGCCGAGATGGAGCGGATCCCGTTCGACCTCCCGGAGGCCGAGGCGGAGCTCGTCGAGGGGTGGAACACCGAGTACGGCGGCATGCTGTTCGCGTACTTCATGCTCGCCGACTACCTGCGCGCGCTCGCCGGGAGCATCCTCATCGTGCTCCTGTTCCTCGGGGGCTGGACGCTCCCCAGCTACGTCCCGAGCGCCCTGACGTCGTTCCCGCTGGCGGGCATCTTCTGGTTCCTCCTGAAGACGTACGCCGTGTTCGGCGTGTTCGTCTGGATCCGTGCGTCGCTCCCGCGCGTGCGGACCGACCAGCTCCTGCGGATCGGCTGGATGCGGATGATCCCGCTCTCGCTCATCGCGGTCGTACTCGCTGCCGCCCTCGTCCTCGTGAAGTGTCTCCCCGTGTTCGGCTGCATCCCGTCGATGGGGGGGTAGGGTAGGGAGATGGCGGCCGAAATCGACCCGAAGGAGCGCGCGAAGGGCGAGAGCGTCGTCCTGCTGGTCGCGAAGCCGCTCGCGACCGCCGCGCGCCAGTTCGTGAAGAGCCTGATCCACCCCTCGACGATCGTCTACCCGTTCGAGCGGCTCGAGGACCCGAAGTTCCGGACCGAGGTCCGCGTCGCGTCCGGGAAGCCGATCGGCGTGGGGGAGGTGTGGGACAACTACCGGGGCGTCCACGCCCTGAACATCAACACCTGCATTTCGTGCAACCTCTGCGCGTTCTCCTGCCCGGACATCTGCATCGACATGGTGTCGGTCCCCGGCGGGGACCCGAAGCATCCGAAAAAGTGCCCCCAGATCGACTACGGCAAGTGCTCGTACTGCGGCTTCTGCTCCGACGCCTGCCCCGAGGGGTGCCTGACCATGACGACGCGCTACGAGCTCTCGACCACGAAGCGCGCGGAGATGGTCTACTCGCCGCAGAAGATGTTCGAGCAGTACCAGCGCAAGCTGCCGATGAACCCGATCCGGCTCGCGCGCCCGGCGAACGAGGACGCGATCCTGCTCGACGCGCCGCTCTGCATCGGCTGCAACGCCTGCGCGCGGGACTGCCCGACGAACTGCATCACGATGCTCGACATCCCGAAGGGGACGCCGAAGCCGGGGGAGAAGCCGGCCAAGCGGATCTGGAAGGAACCGGTCGTCAACGACTCCGATTGCGTCCGGTGCGGCACCTGCATCTCCGTGTGCCCGAAGGAGTGCCTCTTCTGGGGGACTCACACGTGATCGTCGAGGAACTTGCGTTCCTCGCGCTCGCGGCGATCGCCGTGGGTACGGCGCTGGCCTCGCTCCTCGTCCGCGAGCTGGTCCACACGATCGTGTGGGTCTCCGTCTTCTTCGTCTCCCTCTCCGGCCTCTACTTCCTCCTCTCCGCGCCGTTCCTCGGCGTCCTCCAGCTCGGCGTGTACGCCGGCGCCGTCACGATCCTCCTCCTTTTCGGCGTGATGGTCACGAGGAAGCGGATCTTCGCCCGGGAAGCGGCGACCGGCATCGGGCCGTTCCCCCTCGCCCTCGCGCTGCTCGCGGTCGTCGTGCTCGCCGTGGTCGCGGCGTCGCTGCCCCAGCAGCAGACGGTCGTCCGGGCGTACGACGTCACCCTCCTCTCCACGACGCTGTTCAACCAGGATGGGGCGTGGCTCGTGCTCCTCGGGTTCGTGATGCTGAGCGCGCTCTCCGGCGCCATCTACCTCGTCCGGGAGGGTCGCGAATGACCGACCTCTCGGTCGCGAGCCTCCTGTTCCTCTCCGGGACGCTGCTCGCCGTCGGCATGTTCGGCATCCTGACGCGGCGGAACTTCATCCTCCTCCTGATCGCGGTCGAGATCGCGATGAACGCCGCGATCCTGAACTTCGTCTATTTCGCGGCGTTCACCGGGACGCCGGGCGGGCTGTCGGGCCAGGCGATCGCGGTCGTCCTCGTCGGCCTCGCGGCGACCGAGGTCGCGGTCGGGCTCGCGATCGTGCTCGCGCTGAACCGGCTCCGCGGATCGATCAACGTCGCCGAGGCGACGTCGCTCCGGAACTAAGGGGGAAGGACCGATCGGAACGCTCGACTTCGCCTTCGCACTCGCCTGGCTCGTCCCGGCCCTGATGGCGGTCTCGTTCGTCATCGTGGGGCTGCTCGGCACACGCCTGAAGGAGCTCGAGTACGGCGGCTGGATCGCCGTCGGGTTCGCGGGCGCCGCGATGGTCGTCGGGCTCCTCGTCGGCGCCGCCGAGATGCTCCA
This sequence comes from Thermoplasmata archaeon, assembly GCA_036007995.1. GTDB lineage: Archaea > Thermoplasmatota > Thermoplasmata > Lutacidiplasmatales > UBA184 > Lutacidiplasma. The sequence continues at coordinate 238 of DASYOF010000201.1, read as the reverse complement.
TCCCGGCCATTACTCCGACGCGAGCTTCACCTGGCTCCACCTCCCCGGCGCGCCCGGCACGTTCCCGAACGGGTTCTCCCTCGTCATCGGCGTTCTCGTCGACCCGATCTCGGCGCTGATGCTGCTCGTCGTCACCGTCGTCGGGTTCCTCGTGATGCTGTACTCGATCGGGTACATGCACACGGACCGGGGGCTCCCCCGGTACTACGCCGAGCTCTCGCTGTTCCTCACGGCGATG
>DASYOF010000200.1:0-1534 GCA_036007995.1 Thermoplasmata archaeon | reverse complement strand
GACCCGGACGGGAACTGGCTCGGGGCGTTCGGCCCCAACGACAGGCCTATCGAGGCGGCGGTCCGGCCGTCGCGGCGGCGCGGCCGACCCTAGCGGGTGGACCGGGGGCGGGTCTTCCGGAGCATCGTTCCGTTGGTACCGTCCGGAGCGCTAGGCTTACAATGGCAGCTCGTTCACTGTGACTATGCCCGGCAAGCGGTCGAAGGCGGCGCGCAAGCTTCGCGGCGCCCAGAAGTGGATTGTCGCCGAACTCGGCGAGCTGAAACCCGGTACGAGGCTCTCGACGTCGGAGATCGCGAAGCGGATCTCCAAGACCCGGCAGAAGAAGTTTCACAAGAATTCCGTGTACAACGCGCTCCGCCTCCTGGTCGAGCGGGGCCGCATCGTGATGCATCGGAACGGTCGGGAGAAATCGTACCAGCTCTCGGGTGCGGCGATGCCCGAGCCGAGGTCCCCGGACCCCGTCCGCCCGGTGTCGACCGAAGTCGCCCCGCCGGCGATCGTCACGGCGACGTCCCTGCCCCACAAGCTCGGGCTCGGCGAGATCCTCGTGCTGAGCGTCGACGGCCGGGACGTCGTGACGGCGACCAACCTCCACGGACGGCTGGTGTTCGAGCGGCACCGCGCTCCGGGCTAGGAGGGTTCGGCCCCCGGCGAGCCCGGGGGCCGGTCGGGGTCTTCGCTACGAGAACTCTTCGCGCTCGAACAGGAGGAGCCCGCCGAACGCGGTGAACACGAAGTACCCGAGCATGATCACGATCCCCTCGAGATACGTCGGGTTCCACGAGGTGAACGTCGGCGCCCCCGGACCGCCCAGCGTTTGCTGGACGACGTGGGCCGGGATCGTCGGGTCGAACGGATACCCGATGACCGGCGCGGCGTAGGAGATGATGAACCAGGGCTCGATCTTGACGATGAGGGCGATGACGGTCTGCAGGATGCTGAAGCCGAAGATGAACATCACGGCGACGACGAGGACGGCGTACGTGCTGGTCTTGAACAGCGAACTGAACAGGAACGTCGCCCCGAGCAACGCGAGCAGGTAAACGATGGCGAGGACGAACGATTCGGCGAACGCCGCGGTGAACGCCCCAGCGCCGAAGTAGAACGCGGCGTTCCCGACCAGGATCGCCGCGAAGGCGATGACGGAGACGAGCGCGCTGATGAACGCCGCGATGTACTTTCCGGTGTACACCGTCGACCGACGGATCGGCAGACCCATCAGGAAGTAGCCGGTCTTGTTCTGGAACTCCCCGGCGATCGCATCGCCGCCAAAAATGACGCCGGCGAACACGATGACGATCGTGATGCCCCCGGCCCAGATCTGACTGTAGAAGTTGGCCGAAGTGCCGAGAAGCCCGGCGGGTCGGTAGTACCCGACCACGGCGGTCAGGATCACCCCGAGGATGCCGACGATCCCGAGCATCAGGATGAAGCGGCGCGACATGACGTAGTCGCGCAGCTGGTACCGCACGAGGCGGAGCACCTGGATATGGCTCGGGGGAGATCGCCGAACGCCGGGGGACGTGACCTC
>DASYOF010000199.1:0-1564 GCA_036007995.1 Thermoplasmata archaeon | reverse complement strand
GCGGCCGACCTCGATCTTCGTCGCCTTCGAGTGCGCGATGATCTCCTTCATCGTCCGCGGGACGTGGCACTGCCGGCACGCCGCGTAGACGGACGCGGCGACGAGCGCGACGATCTTCTTGCCGCGCGTCGCCTTGTGCTCGAGCGCCCGGCGGTAGATGTACGTCGCCGATTCCTTGACCTCCCGGGAGAGGCCGAGCACCCCGGCGAGCCGGTTGAGCTCGCCGAGCGCGACGACCAGGTTGCGCTGGTGCGTGCGGGCCGCGCGGAGCCGGTGGTTGAGCTTCCGCAGGTGGTAGAACTTGAGGGAAGCGTGGCGGGACAGGGAGTTCCCCTGGAAGTCCCGGGTCGGGACGCCGATCTCGCTGAAGAGTCCCTTGTCCGGCATCAGCGGGGAGATGACCGGGCCCCAGCCGCGGGCCTCCCGGCCGGTGTCCTCTTTCGAGCCGCGCTGCCCGCGGTCCGAGACGAGGGCGGAGGCGTCCACGACGAGACCGCAGTCTGCGCAGACGATCTCCCCGCGCATGTCGTCGCGGGTGAGATGGGTCGACCCGCACTCGGGACAGACGTCCTGGGCGGGCGCCTCGTCGGAGTCGCTGGCTTTCGGAGCCTTCGAAACGGGCTTTGGCGGGCTCGCCGTCGACGAAGACCGCCCTGAGGAGGAGCTATGAGCCTTCATGGTGACCGTTTAAGCTCATCGGACCACCAGTATATATAGTCTGGTCCGACTCCTGTCACGATTGTAAGTACACTTCCGACACCGTGCGGAGGATTCGCATGGCGATGCGAGGTCCCCTTTCTAAACCCCTCCTTAATTGAAATTAACCCACGGTGAACCGAAACCCAGCGACCCCGAACGCCTGCCGACGACGGCGATCCCCGCGAGTAGCGTGTTCGCGGAGGTCTCGCGTCCCCTGGTCGCGGTCACCCTTTCCGGCGCTTGGCGTTCTCGGCCACTCGTGCCTTCACGATCCGGGTGACCAGCCGCGACGGGATCGGGCGCTCCGGCGTGAATCGGAGCGTTCCCTTGCCGCTCTCGAACGGCTTCAGATCGGTCGCGAGGGCGGCCCGTACCGAATGGCTAGCCACGAACAGGCTCAGGTGGTCCGCGAAGGCGCCGTAGTACACCAGGATCCCGTTTTGCCGGACCGCGGGCATCCGGTAGCTGATGACCTCCTCCGCTCCCGGGGCGGCGGCGAGGATCGTCTTCCGCATCCGTTCCAGCTCGGTTCGGTACGTCGGGGGGACCCCCGCGAGGTACTCGTCGACGGAGCTCGCGGGCGGGTTGGTGGATCCCTTCATCGACCGGCCGACCCGCTGACAGCCAATAACGCTCTCCGACCGGCTCGCACTCGGGCCCGGAGAGGAGTCGCGCTCAGGTCGCGGTCACCGAGAACACGCAGCCCCGCTGGGCATGCCGCCGGGGGTCGGGCCGGGAGACGTCGTAGTGCGCGCCGAGCCGGCTTTCGAGCGCCGCCTTGAGAAGCTCGGAACAGAGCACCCGCCCGACCTCGGGGGATTGGTTGACGCAGGCGAAGCACTGGTTGACCCGGAGCACGAGGGGT
>DASYOF010000198.1:0-2904 GCA_036007995.1 Thermoplasmata archaeon | reverse complement strand
TCCGGTGTCGCTGGGGCGTCGGGCGGCCGAGCCGTCCTGACGCTCCCGAGCCTATCGCCCGGAAGCGCGCCGTACGGTTCGCCCGGCCAAGTCGAGCTCACGGTCGCCGCTCCCGCGGGGAGCCCGGAGGGGACCTATGCCATCCGGACGTCGCTCGCCTTCTCCGCGAACGCCTCGTCGTATCTCCTGGAATCTCGGGGGTACTTCTCGTCGTCGCAGTGGGCGAACGCGACCGCCCCGACGCACGCGCCGTCGTCGCTGAACGTGAGCCGGCTCGGGGTTTCGGGAATCCTGCCGGAGAGCGCCGTCCTCGTCCGATCGAACCCGTACCCGGTGGCGCTCGCGGTCGTCCTGGCGGGCGCGGTCGTGCTCGCGGCGCTCGGCGGCTATTGGGCGGTACGACGCCGACCCGGGTCGAGGTCCGGCGCGGTGGCCGGCCCTCCGCCCAGCCACGCCGACACCGCCTTGGGGAACAGCCGCAGCAACGACGGCGACTGACGGAGCAGCTGCCGCGCCACGTGCGTGGGGAAGTCGATGTCGCCGAAGGCGACGATCGACGCCTGGAGCTCGGCCCCCTGGAGGGCGGCCACGAGTTGATCGAGGTCCCGGTCGCTGAGGCGGGTGAACAGCCTCCGGAGGAACAGCGCCTGCTTGAACTCCTCCCCGAGCTCGGCCCGCCAGGCGCGGTCGTACTCGGCGAGGGCGGCCGCGGAAAGGTCGCCGGAGCGGAGGCACCGGTCCGCGACGTCCGCGGCGATCTCGGCACAGCGCATCCCGGTGAAGATCCCGCCTCCGGACAGCGGCTTCACCTGGGCCGCCGCGTCTCCGACCAGGAGGGCTCGGTCGGTCGAGGTCCTCGGCACGGTGCCGATCGGGATCCCCGAGATGAGGAATCCGGTCGCACCGCGCAGCGTGGCCCCGAGCCGTCGCTCGACCTGGCGCAGCAGCCGCTCGTAGTACGCTCGGGCGGTGACCGGGCCGGCGGAGGCGGCCACGCCGATACGAGCGCCCCCGGCCCCGTCCGGGATCCACCACCCGAACAGGCCGGGCGCGATCGAGTTCCCGAGATACACCTCCACCTGCCGAGGGTCGCCCGGGGATAGCGGGATCTCCGCCTCGAAGGCGGGGAGCACCTCGACCGGGCGGCGGAGCCGGACGGCCCGGGCGACCGCGCTCGCGACCCCGTCGGCGCCCACGAGGAGCCGCGCCTCGATTGAGACGGTCGTTCCCGAGGCGTCGGTCAGCTCCGCCCGGACCGGGCCGTCCGAGGGTCGCTCCGCCCGGTCGAATCGAAGGCCGGTGCGGAACCGCGCGCCGGCCTTGGCCGCCCGGTCGGCGAGGTAGACGTCGAGCCCCGCGCGGTCGATGACGAACGCCTTCGGCGTCTCCGCCGCGAACGAGACCGACCCGAGCGACGGACCGAACACCGTCGCCCCGGCGACCGCGTCAAGCACCATCGAGCGGGTTCCCGCGAGGTCGAGGACTCGCTGGCTGACGAGGCCCGCGCACTGCACGGGGTGGCCCACGCGGTCGTGCTCTTCGACGACGAGGACGTCGTGCCCCTTCGCGGCAAGCGCGCGGGCGGCCGTCGTGCCGGCGGGCCCCGCCCCGACGACCAGCACGTCGACCCGCTCCATCGACGCCGGCGAGCCGGCGTCGGTTCATAACCCTCGAGGCCCCGAGAGGAGCGGCGCTTAAGGGCCGCGGGCGCTCCGGCGCCCGTGGCAAAGCGCCGCGTCTCCTCCGCGACGGCGGAGGAGGAACCGGCCGCGCGCACTCCCGACGAGCGCCGGCGCCAGCGCAAGAAGGACCGGGCGGCGAAGAAATCGGGAAAGGGCGGGCCGACCAGCAACTGGCGGCGCGCGGCGTACATCGGGGTCCCCGTTGCGGTCGTCGTAGCGGTGGTGGTCGTCCTCGTCACGCTGAACGCGAACGCGATCCCCTGCCTCCAACTGTCGCCGGTGCCAGTCGGCGCGTCCGGGGTTCCGTCGTTTCCGCCCCACAACACGACGAACTTCGGGAGCACCTGGTGCCCGAACGGGGTGAACGTTGTCCTCTATTCGTACCCGTACCTGACCGTCACGATCGGGAGCACGACCGTGTCGATCCCGTCGGCGATCGGCCGCAACTCGAGCTACCCGGGGGGCACGACGTGCGACTTGCCTCTCGTCACCCGACCCGCTGCGGCCGGGTACCCGAGCGGCACGATCTACGTCGAGAGCCCGTGGGCGTTCGACTACAACCTCTCGACCTTCTTCACGATCTGGTCCCAGTCCTACGCGACCGCCTTCGTGAACAGCTCGCACCCGAGCCAGGCGATCGTCTACCAGTCGAACGAGCTCCTCGGCTTCATGGCCGACTCGACGCACTCGATCCGATTGTTCGTCGATGGGAGCCCGTCGAGCGCCGGGCCCGCGCTCGGGATCGACACGCTGGACTACGGCCCGAACCCGTACCCCTCCTGTCTCGGGGAGAAGTATGGGACCGGCCACCATATTCTGCTCACCTACTCCACTCCGTCGGCCGGGGCCGCCGGAGGGCGGATCATCGCGCCGACCCTCTCATCGGGCCCGGCGGTCCCCGGATGGGACCTCCTCCTCTACGACTCGCCGATGCCCCACCTGGGGTTCGACGCTCCCGAGCGGGCGGCGATCGCGAAACTCAGTCTCGGGGCGTTCCCGTGGCTCATGGGCCGCCCCGCCGGGTAAGCGGCCGCCGGGCGGACTTCCGGTCTCTGGCGTCGGTCCGACGGGTCCCGGGCGCTCGGCCCCGCCGAGGGGTTTACGAACTTGGCGGTGGTAGCGGTGTCGGCCCATGGACGCCGGACCCGAACCACCGCGGCGGCCCCGAGGGCGACGTAGGTGGCCCGTGCTCGGCGCCGTCGTGGCCGCCCTGGTCGTGATC
>DASYOF010000197.1:0-5222 GCA_036007995.1 Thermoplasmata archaeon | reverse complement strand
CGGGCGCCGGGTCCGACGCCGTCTCCCTGACGACGACGGCGCGACGGTCGGGGGACCACTACCTGCTGACCGGATCGAAGCAGTTCATCACGAACGGTCCCGTGGCCGATACGCTCCTCGTCTACGCGAAGACCGAGCCCTCGAAGGGCTCCCGCGGGATCTCCGCGTTCGTCGTCGACGCGGCGTCGCCGGGGTTCTCCGTGTCCCGCTCGCTCGACAAGATGGGGATGCGGGGCTCGCCGACCGGCGAGCTCTCGTTCCAGGAGGTCCAGGTCCCCGCCGGGAACCGGGTCGGCGCGGAGAACGAGGGGGTCGGCGTGGTCATGAGCGGCCTCAACGTCGAACGCGCCGTCCTCACGGCCATTCCGGTCGGCATCATCTCCGAATGCCTCGACCTCTCGCTCGCCTACGCCCGGGAACGGGAGCAGTTCGGGGAGAAGATCGGACAGTTCCAGCTGATCCAGGAGAAGATCGCGAACATGTACCTCGCGCTCGAATCGTCCCGCCTGCTGATGCTCGCGGCCCTCGGCTCTGTGCAGGAGGACAAGCGGACCGGGCGACCGAGCAGCGCCGCATTGACCTTCGCGAGCGAGGCGTCGACGCGCGTTGCGCTCGACGCGATCCAGATCCACGGCGGAAACGGCTACATCCGGGACTACCCGGTCGAGCGGCTCGCCCGGGACGCGAAGCTCCTCGAGATCGGGGCCGGAACCAGCGAGATTCGCCGCCTCCTGATCGCCCGGGAGCTCCTGGGTCCGGGGTTCGGGGCGGACCGACGCGGCGGCTGACCGGTCTGCGGCTCGGACGATGCCGACCCGGTGGCCCCGGAGTGACTCGAACTTTGAGGCGTCCGGCGCCGCGCTCAGGCCCACCGGGCGATGGGTGGGGCGGTCAAGAAGTGGGCCGGCCCCGTGGTCGCCGACCAGGGCATTAGCCCGGCGCTGAAGTCCACGTTGACGATCACTTCGTCGCCGCCCAAAGCGGGGTTGCCGTCGATCGTGACGTTGCCGCCCATGGGCAGCGGCTGGTATCCCGACGGCGCCGTCACGGTGTAGTGGTAGGTCCCGTTCGGGGCGACGAACACGAGGAACGGACCGGACGTCGTCTGGGTTGCGCCGTTGAAGGTGACGCTCCAGGAGGCCCCCGCAGGAATCTCCGGGGCCAGGCCGTACGAGAACGTCGACTCCTCGAACAGCACGTCCATCGCGTCGGACGGCAGAGCGGTAAAGTTGGTGTACACGGTCGTCGGTCCTCCGCGGACGACCACCACGCCGCTCGCCGGATCGGCGATGTAGCTCCCGCTCGGCGTCGTCGCGGACCAGAAGTAGGTCCCGTTCGGGAGCTGGAACGTGTAGGTGAAGGCGCCGCCCACATACTCGGTGAACCCGGAATACGACGCCCCGTTCCACGCCCAGATCGAGGGCACCCAGAACGGTCCGCCGGAGACGCCGGTCTCGTTGATCGTGACGGCGTAGTTCGAGTCCGCCGTCGCGGTGATCTGCGTCGTGACCGTGGTCCCCGCCGCCGTGAACGACCCGCTCGACGGCGTCAGCTGGTACGTAAGCGCCGACGCGTTCCAGGCGACCAGGCCGTCGGGGACCCGGAGCGTGAAGTTGTTCCCAATGTCCCCGGCTTCGCTGTAATACTCCGACCCGTTCTGCGAAATCGAGATCTGCCACGGAGAGAATCCGATCCCGCCGGTGATGTTGAACACGAGCGTCGTGATCGGGACGAACGGCACGACGGCCGTCGTCGGCCCGCCGTTGACGGTGAAGCTGCCTCCGAAGGATCCGATGTTGGCGTACCCGGTCGCGTTCGTCGTGGCGTTGTACGACCACGTCCCGTTGGGGAGGAAGAGTTCGATCGAGCTGCCCGACGCCGCCGAGCCGTTCGCCGAGCCGGCGTACAGCCACCATTCCGCCCCGTGGGGCAGACCGGTTTCCGTAACGTTCACCGGATAGGTCGTCGTCGACGTCGTCGTGGGCGCGATAGCCACGAAATCGATCCGGACCGACTGGGCGGCGCCCGAGACGTTGACGGTCCCGTTGTTCGGGGAGGCGGCGTAGTAGGTGCCGAGGGGCTGCGAGGCGTTGAAGTAGTAGGTGTACGCGAACCATCCGTACGTGCCGTTCTCGACGTCGACGGTCTGCGTCGAGCCCTCCGCCTCCGTCATCGCTCCGAGGGAGTCGTTGTTCCCGAAGTAGACGGACCACGAGACATTGCTCGGAACGCCGCTCTGGTCGAAGCTGAGGGCGAACGAGGCGTTCGTCGGCGGGGACGAGCCGGAGGAGAACGCAATGGTCACGGAGGCGGCTCGGCCGTTGACATGGACCGTCCCGCTGCTGGGCGTCGGGGAGTAGCTCGCGACCGAGCCAACGGAGTACGGGTACGATCCGTTCGGCTCGACAAGACCCAACGAGCGGGCCGTCCCGGAGAGCAACGTCCCATTGACCGTCACGGACCACGCGGTGTCCGGCGGCAGACCGGTCTCATTGAAGGTTAGCGAGTACGTCGTGGCCGTTGCCCCGGTGAAGGCGATGTCGACGTCCTTGGCCGAACCGGCCATCGTGACGCTCCCCGCCGGGGGTGTCGCCGTATAGCCGTTCACCGGGCCCACGGAGTAGTCGTACGTCCCGTTCGGGACGGAGAAGGAGATGTCCGCGCCCGTGCCGGTCTGGGCGGTTCCGTTGAGGGTCACCTGCCAAGAGGTCGAGGCCGGGAGGCCCGTTTCGGAAAACGTGACGGCATACTGGCTCGCCGGGCCTGGGGCCTTGAACGTCACCGTCACGGACGCGGCGCCGCCGGAAACGACCACCGTCCCGCTGGCCGGGGTCGCGACGTAGCCCCGGAGCATCCCCACGGTGTACGCGTACGTTCCCGGGGATTCCTGAAACGTGAGGGTGGCGTTCGTGGAAGTCCCTGTGGCCCCCGCCAGCACGACCGACCAGCTCGTTCCGCTCGCGAGCCCGGTCTCGGAGAACTCGACGGCGAACTTCGCTGGCGGCGACGTGCCGGGGGCTCCGTTCGCGCCGAGATGGAAGCCAGGAATCACGTTCGCGAAGCCGAGCCCCACCACGATGAGGGCCGCCACGACGATCACCGCGATGGCGATGATCAGCGAGCCGTGGCCCATGGGAGACGTCGGCGCGGCCGATGGGCTCGACGAATGTTGCTCCGCGGCCACGGTTCGGACCAGGGCCACAGTGAATAAGCATTTTGCCGGGCGTTCGAGCGTTCGGCGGAGTCAACTGGCCCAACTCCTACGAATTGATCGGGGTCGGAGGCACCGCCGAATCGGGCGCGCTATCGAGCTGCGAGGCGCGGGGCAGCGGCCGGATCTCGGACGGCCCGGGTAGCTACCCCCGACTCGATCCGGGAGCGGGGCGTACGCCTCGCGGAGCGGCGCGCGATCGTCGTTGGTTCGAGCGGAGCCACCAATTCTTCCCGCCCCCGAAATCGTCGCGCAACCGTGCGAGCCGGACGTAGGGTTCGAATCGCCGGCCGCCGTTCGGTGCGACCGCCGTTCCCCCTCGCACTCCCGGCTCCGCCGGCACGACGGGGGAGGGCGAGGCCTAACACCAATCTATATACTGAGCCGACCCCCATTCAGCCCCGGGATGAGCGGGCGACCGGCGGCCCCGCCCGGTGCTCAGACGCTTCGGGTCGAGGTTCTCAAAGAGCTCCAGCAGCTTATCGACAACCGCGAGGCGCGGGACCGGCTCGAGAAGAGCCCCATCGGCGAGGCGAAGGGGAAAGAGCACTGGGTGCTCCACCTGCTCCTCCGTGCCCAGGAGTCGACGACCGCGCACTTCGACACCCTGATCGGCACGGCGTACTCGAACCTCGTCTCCCGCCTCCAGGCGCTGGACGACCGACTCGCCCGGCTCGAGGAGCATGACACCGCGGCCGAGGCCGACCTCCGGGGCCGCCTCGATTCGCTCGACACCACGCTTCTCGGACGGCTCGACAAGGGCCTCGCCGAAGCGAACGTCACGCTCGTCCAGGCGGTTCAGAAGGGCCTCGGCGAGAGCCTCGATGCGAAGTGGAAGCCGGTCGGCGAGTCGATCGAGACGTTCGCCCAAGGGTCCCGCCAGATCTTGAAGGACGTCAGCGACACCTACCGGGTCGCGACCCAGACGCGGCTCCTTCTGAACGAGAACGCCCGACGGATCTCCGACCTCGGTCGCGACATCGTCGCGCTCGAGGAGAGCCTGAAGCTCGTGGTCCAGAAGACGATCGAGGACGGCCTCGCCCCGCTCGAGGCCCGGGTGGCGGCGCTCGAGTCCCACACCGGTCTCGGGACCCCGACCACGACGAACGGCGAGCGACCCGCCCCGCCGCCGGCGGAACCGTAGCGCCCGCGCCCTCGCATGACCCGCCTCTCCAAGCGGCACCCGCGGTATCAAAGCCTCACGACCCGGGCGACGCTCGCCGACCTCTCGAGGGAGGGGCTGGTCGCCCCCGAGGGGCTGATCGCGCACGGTCGGGGGGAGGCGTTCGACTACTTCCTCGGCGAACGGACGACGCCGTCGGCGGCTCGGGCGATCCGGGCGGCGGCGGTGTGGCTCACGAACGCCCGGTATCCGGTCGTCTCCGTCAACGGGAACGTCGCCGCCCTCGCCGCCGCCGAGGTCGCCCACCTGCAGGCCGCGAGGCCAGGTCTCCTCGTGGAGGTCAACCTGTTCCATCGAACACCCCGTCGGGCCCGGCAGGTCGCGGAGCGCCTCACCCGCGCCGGAGTCCGGGGGGTCCTCGGGGTCCACCCGACCGCTCGGATCCCCGGCTTGCCGAGCGACCGGGCGCTCGTCGACCGACGCGGCCTCCTGCTCGCCGACGTGTGCCTGATCCCGCTCGAGGACGGGGACCGGACCTCGGCGCTCCGACGAATGGGCAAGCGGGTGATCGCGATCGACCTGAACCCGCTTTCCCGCACGGCCGAGACCGCCGACCTGCCGGTCGTCGACGAACTCACCCGGACGCTCGTGCGGCTCGCCCGGGAGATCGCGCGGATCCGGCGCCCCGAGCCAGGTCAATTCCCGCCGTTCGACGCGCCGGCCGCCCTCAGGGCGGCGCGGTCGTCGATGGCGCGCCGCCTGCTCGTCCGGCCAGGACGTCCTTCAGGGGGGCGACCAGCTTCTTCGCGACGGCCCCGAGGAACGCGGCGTCGGTCGCGTCGTACGCCTTGACCTCGTTGCCGTCGATGTCGACCTCGCCGAGCACCG
>DASYOF010000196.1:0-6320 GCA_036007995.1 Thermoplasmata archaeon | reverse complement strand
CTGGGCCGGCCTCCTGACCGACCTCGATTCGTACGGGGGCGCCCCGCTCGGGTTCGTCACTCCGGCGCTGTACGCCGCCGCCGCCGGCCCGCTCGGCGCGAAGGCGTTCCACGACATCACGAGCGGCTCGAACGGCTACTCCGCCGGGCGGGGCTGGGACCCGGTCACCGGGCTCGGCTCCCCGAACGGGGGCGTGCTCGCGCCACTGCTCACCCGGACCGTCGTCCTGCCCCCGACGATCCAGCTGACGCTCGGGGCGACCCCTCGGTTCGGGGCGGCGCCGCTCACGGTGAGCTTCAATGCGTCGGCCTCCGGCGGCGCGACGCCGTACGCGTTCTACGAGGTCGACTTTGGCGACTACAATTCGAGCCTCGCCCCCGGCGGCGCGGTCCGGCACACCTACCCGCACAACGGGACGTACTCGGCGTGGGCCGGGGTGTTCGACGCCGGGTCGAACAGCTCGGTCTCGGAGCCGGTGGAGATCGTGGTCGGCGGCCAGCCGCTGACGGTAGCGCTCAACAGCTCGAACACGACGCCGCTCGTCAACCAGAGCGTCACCTTCGGCGCGAACGTCACGGGGGGAACCCCACCGTACACGTACAACTGGTCGTTCGGCGACGGAACGTTCCTGCACAACGGGACGAGCGCGAACGTCACCCACGCCTACGCGGAAGCCGCCGGGTACTGCGTGACCGTCGCGGTCCACGACGCGGCGAATCCGCAGGACGGCGGCGGGTCGAACCGGATCCTCGAGCTCGTTGGGGGGTCGCTCACCGGTTTCTGCCCGAACGCGACGGCGGTCATCGCGAGCCTGAACGTGACGCCGTCGGCGCGCGATCTCCCCGGCGATTTCGCGCTGCACCCGTCGATCTCCGGCGGCATCGGGCCGTACTCGGTGGTCTACCGGAGCGATGACCCGTACGTCGGTCTCTGCGACTGCGGCCTCTTCCGTACCGTGGGGACCCACCGGATCACCGCCTTCATCAGCGACACGACCAACGGCGAGGCGACCGCGACGACGAACGTCACCCTCTATCCGGCGCTCCACGGCACGTTCGTCCCGACCTGGACGTTCGGTGCGGCCCCGCTCAACGACTCGTTCCGCGCCACGATCACCGGCGGTCACGGTCCGAACACCACGACGTGGTCGTTCGGGGACGGCACGAGCGCGAACGGGACGATCGTCAACCACACGTACACGGTGCCCGGCATCTACGTCGCGGTCGTGGACGCCTCGGACGCGTTCGGCGGAAACGCGAGCGAGGCGATCCTCATCGACGTCCAATCCGCCGCCGTCGGCGGGCCGATCCTGACCGGCAAGATCTCCCCGGCGGTCCACGTGCTGGCCGGCACGCTCGTGTCGTTCCAGGCGTCGATGGCCGGGCTCGGGGGACCGTACGCGCTCAGCTGGGCGTTCTCCGACGGCCTCTCGGGATTCGGCAGTACCCTCAGCGAGACGTTCCCCTACACGCCGTGCCTCGTCTCCGGAACGTGCCCGCTCTACGCGAACCTGACCGTGACGAACGGGACCGGCGCCGTGGTCCTCGTCCTCCCCATCGTCCTCGCCCACGCGGAAGGAGGGAACGAGACCGGGCTCCGGTTCGTCTCGAGCGTGTCGCCGCAGACGGGGAACGCCCCGTTCACGGTGATCGGGTCGGCCAACGCCACCGGACTCCCGGCGGCCTCGGTGAGCTGGCAGTTCGGCGACGGCGGAACGGCCACGGGGAGCTCGGTCAGTCACCAGTACCTCGCGAACGGGGCCCACACCGTCGTGCTGACCGCGACCGACGGTGGCGGCGACATCCTGATGCACACGTACGCCGTGCTCGGGAGCGGTCCTGGCCCTCAGAATGTCGTCGTGTTCGGCGGCCCGAACGCGAGCTCGGGGATCGCCCCGTTGCGGGTGACGTTCAACGTCACGGCGCAAGGGGGAGGCGGGGCGCCGTACAACTTCACGTGGACGTTCGGGGACGGTACGCCCACCGGGTACGGCGGTCTTACGAACCACACCTACCTTCGGGCGGGGACCTTCAATGCGCTCGTCACGGCCCGGGACCCGAACGGCGTGAGCGGCTCGACCGACTTCCCGCTCTCGATCTACAACGGCACCGACACCAATCTCACGCTCAACATCTCGCCGAACATCGTGCATCCGTCGGGCGCGATCCGGCTCGCCGTGGCCGCCTCTCCGGAGTGCACGGCCACCTCCGCGCCGGGGTGCTCGGCGGCCAACGTCACCGTCCGGGCGACGTTCTCCGTCGCGGGGGCGACCCCGACGCCGGTCGCGATCGGGGGCCAGGCGTCGTTCCCGATCCCGCTCAACTCCTCCGGCCTCGGCGCGATCTCGATGGACGCGCCGGCGAACGTCGGGACGTACGTGGTGACGGTCGCCACGAGCACGCGAAACTACACCGGCCTCGCGGTCGAGTACCTGGTCGTCAACGCCACGGCCCCCCCGGCTCCGGTCGACCGGTCGGTCGACCTCCTCGCGGGCGCCGCGGTCGCGGGCGTCATCGTCGGCGTGGTCGCGTTCGCCGCCCTCGGACCCCGCCGACGGGCCGGCCACCAGGTCGCCCCGGGGCCACGGTAACCCTAAGCGTCGAACCCCGCTCCCACTCTGCCGATGGCGATCTGGGCGCACTCGGCCGCGGTCACGGTGCGGGACCGCCGCAAGGCGACCGAGTGGTACCACTCCGTCCTCGGCTTCACGGTGCTCGACGACGACCCGGAGCACTGGACGACCGTCGGGAACCGGCGGACCGGCGCGCGGATCCATTTGTGCGAGATCCACGGACGTCCCCGAGGTCCGCACCGGACCGACCCAACGAACACCGGGATCCTGCTCCTGACCAGCGAGCCGTTCCCGAGGCTCTGCGGCCGGCTCGCGAAGAAGGGGGTGCGGTTCTCGCTCCCCCCCCGCGAGGTCCCGTGGGGCTGGATCGCAAAGTTCCTCGACCCGGACGACAACGAGTTCTGGCTGATGCCGGCGCCGAAGGCGGCGGCGCCGCGGAAACGCGCCCGGGGCTGAGCAACCCCGAGCCGCGGGGGAGGCGGCCGGCGGGCTACCCCTTCACGACGCCGAGCGGGATCAGCCGGGCGACCCGGCGGGTCAGGCCGGCGCCTTCGGCGACCTTGACGACCTCGTCGACGTTCTTGTACGCCCCCGGCGCCTCTTCGGTGACCCCCTCGCGGGACGCGGAGCGCACCAGGATCCCCTTCGAGGAGAGCGCGCGGGTGACGTCGTCGAACCGGAACTCCCGGACCGCCGCGTGCCGGCTGAGCCGCCGGCCGGCGCCGTGGCAGGAGGAGCCGAACGAACGCTCCATCGCCGTCGGGAGCCCGACGAGCACGTAGCTCGCCGTGCCCATGTCGCCGGGGATGAGCACCGGTTGCCCGAACGACCGGTAGGCGGTCGGCACCTCCTCGCGCCCGGCGGCGAACGCCCGGGTCGCGCCCTTCCGGTGGACGAGGAGCGGACGCTCCCCGCCGTTCACCCGGTGCTGCTCGACCTTGGCGATGTTGTGGGCGATGTCGTAGACGACCGCGAGGTCCATCGATTCGTCCGGCCGGCCGAACACGGTCCGGAAGGCGCGTCGGACGCCGGCGGTGATCAGCTGGCGGTTCGCCCAGGCGAAGTTCGCGCCCGCGGCCATGGCGCCGAGGTACCGCTGGCCGTCCTCCGAGGCGATCGGGGCGCACGAGAGTTGGCGGTCGACGAGCACCGTCCCCTCCGACTGGAGGCGCGCGTCGAACCGGGCGATGTAGTCGGTCGCGACCTGGTGACCCAGACCTCGCGACCCGGTGTGGAGCATGACCGTCACCGAGCCGGGTCGCAGACCCATCGTGTCCGCGAACTCCGGGTGGTACACCTCGTCGACCGCCTGCACCTCGAGGAAGTGGTTCCCGGAGCCGAGCGTGCCGAGCTGCCGGAGCCCCCGCTTGCGCGCGGTGTCGCTGACGTGGTCGGGTGCGGCCCCCTTGTGCCGGCCGTTCTCCTCCTGGACCAGGAGGTCCTCGGCGCGGCCGTGACCGTGGGAGACGGCCCAGTCGGCGCCGCCGGCGAGCACCTCGAACACTTCCCCGGGCGAGAGGGAGAGGCCGCCCTTCGAGCCGACGCCGGTCGGGACCTCCCGGTAGAGCGTGTCGACGAGCTCGCGGAGGCGCGGGCGCACCTCCTCGACCGTGAGGTTGGTCCGCAGGAGTCGAACGCCGCAGTTGATGTCGTAGCCGATCCCGCCGGGGGAAACCACGCCGTCCGACGGGTCGAACGCGGCGACGCCGCCGACCGGGAACCCGTAGCCGAAGTGGATGTCCGGCATCGCGTAGGCGCCGCGGACGATCCCCGGGAGCGTGGCGACGTTCGCGAGCTGCTGGAGCGACGGGTCCCCGTCGACGCTCGACAGGAGCGCCTCGTTGGAGTAGAGGATCCCCGGAACCCGCATCCCGGGCTGCTCGTCCACCGGGATCTCGTAGGTGAACGCGTCCCGGGCGATGAGCCGGGGGACCTTCGTCATGCCGCGCGCCAGCGGGGTCGGGTATTATAGCCGGCGCGGGCCGGCCACCGACGAGCCGGGACGATAGTACCGCCTAAGTACGACCGGGCGGCTCCCCGGCCTCTCCCCAGGTCGATCCGATGATGCTCCGGTGGGCTCTCACGCTGACGTACATCGGCGTGCTCATCGCCGCCCTCGTCGTGCAGATCTTCGACCCGCGGCTCTCCGCGATCCTGTTCTGGGGGGTGCTCGGCTGGTTCGTGCTCAGCCTCTTCCTCTACCGGCTTCCCGCGATGAACCGGCCGATCTCGTTCGGCCGGAAACCCGCCGCCGCCCCCGGCGCTCCCGGCACCCCGTCGCCGCCCCTTCCGAGCGCTCCCGTCGACGTCGGCTTCTGCATCCACTGCGGGACCCCGGCGGCGCCCGGTGCCTCGATCTGCCCGACCTGCGGGCGGACGATCCTACCGGTCTGATGCCGCGTTCCGCGGATTCCGCGGCGTGGCGAGACTCATCTACCCGTCCCCGCATGCGGGACCGCTCGTGTCGTTCCTCCAGGAGATCCCGTTCCCCGGCGCGCTCGCGATCCTCGCGGCCGGGACGGTCGCGGGGGTGTATGCGACGGCGCGAACGGGCGAGTGGTGGTGGATCGTGCTGGCGCTCATCGCCGTCGGCCTCCTCGCCGTCCTCTACCTCCGCGAGTACGCGAAGCTCCCGGGCCCGGAGTGGGTCCCCGAGCCCCGCGCGAAACCGGTGGAAGCCCCGGCGGCCGCCCCGGACGCCCCAGCCCCAACGGCCGCGGACGAACCGGCCGCGGAGTCCGCCACGGCGCCGAGCGGCCCGGTCGAGGTCGACAAGTTCGACCCCGACTACGACCCGGTCGCCGAGGCCGACGCGATCGAATCGCACGGGGGCGCTCCCCCGCCCGAGCCGTAGGCGGCCGCTAGGTCGTCGGCGCGAGCACGACCAGGGGTTCGCGGGCCCGCACGTTCGCGCCCACCGGGACCGGGAGGGACGTCACGCGCCCGGCGACCGGGGCCACGACCTCGTTCCGCATCTTCATCGCTTCCAGCACGAGCAGAACCTGGCCTTTCGCGACGGTGTCCCCCTCGTGGACCCGGATCTCGACGACCCGACCGGGCATCGGCGGGAGGACGACCGTTCCGCCGCTCGGCGGTGCCGGGGAAGCCGCGGGGGCCGCCGTGGAGGCGTTCGGTACCGGCGCGGAGACGGACGGGGTGGTTCCGCTCGAGCGCACGATCGCGGCGACGAACCGCTCCCCGTTGACGACCACCGGTCCGGGCGGATCCGGATTCCCGGGCGGCCACCCCTCGACAACGAACTTCTCGCCGGCGATCTCGAGCTCCGACTTCGCGAACGCGTCCGGTCCGAGCTTCACCGGCACGTCCCGCCCCTTCCATCGCAGGAGGCCCCGGTCGAGGTCGAGCTCGACCGTATGGGTCTCACCGTCGACGGTGACCGCGAGCTTCATCCACCGTCCTCCGACCCGCGTGGAGGCGGGCTCGGCCTTCGTGCGCCCAAGCGCTGACACTCGCGCCGGCGCTCGGTGGGATCCGTGGGGCGGAAGGCGCTGCCGGCGCCGGTCGGGGCGCCCGGAGCGCGCCGACGACGCCGAGGGCGGCGGCGGTGAGCACCTCCGGCGTGAGTCCGGCGTCCTTCGAGCTTCGGTACGCCTTGTAGACGGCCGGGAACAGGGCGTAGCTGAGCGCCTCGGCCTCGTCCGCCGCCGGCACGAGGGCGCGGACCTCGGTCAGCGCCTTTGCGAACTCCGGTGACAAGAGGTCCGCCGGGCGGCCGCTGATTGCCCTC
>DASYOF010000195.1:0-9453 GCA_036007995.1 Thermoplasmata archaeon | reverse complement strand
CGGCCAGAACGACCCCGAGGGCCAGCCAGCGGGACCATCGCGGGCGACGCTTCGATACCGACACCGAGTTAGACCTCCGATTCCACGGCCTCTCGGCGCGTTCCTTCGATCCCCTCACGGGAGGGGAGCGTTCCATCTTCCGGGCTCAGGCGGCTCGAGCTTTTCAACCTTGGCCGGGAACGGGCGCGAACGGCGGAGGAATCTGCGACTCGACCGGGGGCCGAGGCGGTCCGGGCGGGTGGGATCCCACCGGTGGGCGCGACCGCTGGCGGCCGGGGCGTTCAGCCGCCGCCGGTCACGACGACGGAGGTAGTTCCCGCGCTCTTGTAGAACGCGGGGTTCCCTGGGAACGTCGCCAGGATCGTGACGGAACCGCCCGTGTTGTCAAACGGATGCCACTTGAGCGTGCAGGCGCCGGCCGTGAGGTTGCAGGTCCCATGGTTCGCGAACGACCCGAGCCCCGGGGTGGAGAAGTGGACCTTCCCCGTGGGGAAGTCCGAAGCGTTCCAAAGGTTCGACACGGTCACCGTGCAGCTGGTCCGGCTCGCGACCGAGATGGTGGACGGGGTGCAGGAGACCGCGGTCGAGGTCAGCTCGGCCTGCGTGAAGTGGAACACGATCGTGCCGTTGTCGGTCGTGTACGTGTAGGTGCAGCCGCCACCCCGGCCACTGTGGCCGTGGCACGTGATGGTGTAATTGGTATCCGTCGTCCCGAAGACGACCTTCCCCGTGTTCACATCGGTCCCGTAGAAGTTCCCGACCGTCCAGTAGGTGTACGTCCCGGTGAGGCTGCCGATGTACGTCGAGTAGGTGAGGTTGTTCGACGCCTTCGCCTCGCCGGGAAGCTGGAACGACATCGTCGTGGCCGTGGTCGACGCCCAGCCGGTGCCGGCGGTGGTGTTGAACACGAAGGAGCAGCTGCTCGTCGAGGAACACGTGGTGACGAGGCCGTGGGCCGGAGCGGTCGCGCCAGCGATCGGTACGAAGGCGAGGAGGATCAGACTGGCCGGCCCCAACCAGGCGAGTCGCCGAAGCTGCATCGGGCTTCGAGTGGATTTGTGGGTTAAAAAGTACCGACCTTTTTTGGCCCGACAGTTTGGCGCAAGGTCCGCAATCGGACCGACTACGTCGTGTCCCGGACCCGGGGGCGTCGCTCCGGAGGGGGCGGTGCGAAGAGGTTGCCCGGCCTCGGTCCGGCCCCCGCGAGACCGTCGTGGACGGGCTGTTCTCAGTCGCATCGTGACGTACGATGGGTTCATTTGCCATGATATGTAGTAGCACGGTTGAGGGGACGACCGAATGTCCGGAGACGCCGAGCGTCCCGCTGGAGCGGACGCTCCGCGGCTCTTCGAGCGCGTGGCCGCCCGAACAAGGACCTGCCGGTGCGGAACCCGGATCCCGGCCGGCTCGGCCTACTTGGAGATCGAGGGCCTCCCCGAGCTCGTCGCGGAGACGTTCCACGACCAGCCGTTCTGCTCGGCGCCCTGCGCGCGGGCGTCGTTTCTCGAAAAACTCAGCCTCCTCGAAGCTCTCGACACGCCGCAGGCGGAGGCGCTGGTCACCGACCTTCGGGAAATGTACCTGCTCCTGGCCGCCTCGTTCGCCACCATCGTCGCGCAATCCTCCGCGGACTCGATTCACGTCGGGACGATCCGATAGTCGACACGAGTCGCGGGTCTCCGGCCGGAACTGGTCCTGGGCGTCCGCCAGCTCTCCCCCCGATCGCGACTCGCGCTACGGGCCGGCCGGCCCCGGTGGCCATCTCGGGGATCGCGCTCGGCTCACGATGAAATAGGACAACCCTGTTCCAGGGCCTGCCCCATATGCCGTGGAAGTACACGGACGAGTACTATCGGGAATACACCCGAACCACGTGGAACGAGAGCGCCGAGGCCTACGTGGGCCTGATGCGGAACTTGGAGCCGTTCCGCTCCGACCTCATCGCTCGGCTCGCCCCGCGGCCCGGAGAGCGGATCTTGGACCTGGGGACCGGTCCGGGCGAACCCGCCATCACGATCGCCGGCGAGGTCGGACCCTCCGGGCATGTCACGGGCGTCGACCTGTCCGAGAACATGGTCTCGATCGCCCAACGGGTCGCCGAGGCCCGGGGGCTCGGCAACGTCGACTTCCGGGCGATGGATTGCGGTGACCTGCAGTTTCCGGACGAAACGTACGACGCCGCGGTCAGCAGCTTTGGGTTTCAGATCTTCACCGACCCGGAGGCCGCCGCCCGGGGGGCGTACCGGGTGATCCGTCGTGGCGGTCGGATCGCGGTGAGCGTCTGGGGCACGGCCAACCGGGTACCGTGGATCCACGCGATCATCGGACCCATGCTCGAACACGCCGAACCCGACGAGACGGGCTACATTCCCACGCCCTACGAAACGGGGGGTCCCGGCGAGATGACCGCGTTCCTCGAAGCCGCGGGATTTCGCGACGCGAAGGAGGAGCGGCGGCGATACGCCCTCACGTTCGCCGATGAAGCCGCCTACTTCCAGGCGATCCTGAAGGCGACCCCGATCGGCCACTCCCTCTCCGAGGAGCCGGAGGCCGTCCAGAAGGAAGTTCTGCAGAAGGCCCGAGGGAACCTGCGACCATGGAAGACCTCGGACGGCCTTTCCATCCCCGGGGAGGCCGTGGTCGTCATCGCCCACAAGCCGCCCTGAGACAGGTCGCGCCGAGCCTCACGTCGTCGGAAGGACGGGGCCGGCTCCGAACGGGGCCACGAGGCGCAGGGCGAGTCCCGAACGACTCCGATGTCGGGAACCTCGACCAGGGAAAGGCAATCCGACGGGCGCCGGCAGGACGGGAGGTACGCCGGATGCCCTTCGACCGGACGGAAGTTCTCTCCCGGGACTTGGCCGGCCGGACGCCCGGTCCGCACGACGGGACGAACTGCGAGACTCCGGCCCGAACGTGCGCGAGATGGCGGAACGGGTTGAGGTCTCCGTTCAGATGGGCGCGGACGCGTCTCGGACGTTGAGCGGGTTGAGCTCCCGGTCCCTCAACAATCTGGCCTAGCCGGTCGCCACACCGGCGGGCACTTCGGCCTGCGCGGATCCGGAGGGCGCCTCCGTCTGCGGGAGTACTTCTCTGGGCGACGGCGAAGCCATCGGCAACGACGCCAGGACCCGGAAAATCTCCTCGACGAAGTCGTCCTCGGTGACGGTGACGTCGGGGATGTAGGCGATCCGGACCCCGAAGTTCCCGACGTCGAGACGCAACTGCTGGCAGAGCGCCCCGATGGCCGCGCTGCCGATGGCCTGCCCCGCCATCGTGCCGACCGGAGCCGCCTTCTCGGGGACGGCGGCCGCCAGGACGATTCCCCGACCCTGGTAAGCCATCACCTTGACCGCGGCGGCGGTCGTGACGAAGTTCGACCGAACCCGGGTGAACGTCGCCGCGTCGAACTGCTCGTCGGAGAGGTTGCAGAGGCGGGTCGCGCCCTCGATCCCCAGGAAAGCCAGGTTCAGACTGACGTCGACCGTCCCGTGTTGGACCCCGACCTCGTGGAGATGCTCGGAAACCGAGTGCATGTCGAGCGGGTCGACCTCGGCGACCTCCGCCGCCCCGCCCGCGCCCCGGATGTCGTTGGCGACCGGCTGAAGGCGGCTCGGAGAGCGGCCGGCCAGGTAGACCGTCGCTCCCGCCTTCGCAAACGCCTTCGCGACCGAGGCCCCGATCGGGTTATGGGCACCGTAGATGACCGCGCTCTTTCCGTTAAGCAGCATGGTGGCTCACTCTGAGCCAACCAAGGCCGGTCCTCTACTTAAGCGAGGACAAATTTAGATTACTAAACGGCAATCACTTGACGTGATTAGACTACTAATTTAATGTCAGGATCTGACAGGGCTATGCCTCCCGTCACGATCGACGCTACTTCTGGATCCAGCCCCTCTCTCGGCACGCTCCAATGCGGTTCCTCCGTCGGAGGGGGGTCGGTCGCCTTACTCGGGTCCAGCCAGCCGAGCCGAGCCGGACTCGAGGTCCGAAGGCGATCGCGCCGTCGAATCCGCCCGTCCGTGACCTTCAGTACGAGACTGGGGATCGGGGGCCGAGTCGATTCCGTTCGAGAGCGGCGACCAGCAGCCACCCGCCCCTCCCAGGAGATTCCGGGCCGGCCCGAACTTGGCCGGTCGACCCCTCCCAACAAACCGCGGCGCTCCGGACGCCTTAATCGTCGGGATGCCTCCCGCCCGGTCGTGGGGTCCTCGGCCCAACCGCGCTCCATCCGCGTAGCTCCGGGGGAGCTCGATACCTCCGTCGTGGCCACGAGGCTCCTGTTCCCCACTCCCGCGCAACCGAGCTGGAGCCCATTTCGCCGGGTCGCCGAAAGCATCGCGAGCCGGGCGCGGCAACTGCCGACCCATGCCCACGAACGCGAGGAAGTCCTGACGTACGTGACCGAGGGATTCGCGTCCTATCAACTCGAAAGTGGTCCGCCCGAACCCCTCCAACGTGGGAGCGGCCGCCTTCTCACGGCTCCGGGCCGGACGACGCACCGGATCAGCCCGGCCCAAGGGGGGGCGGTCCGGTGGTTCAACCTGGTCGTAGGACTCCCCGAGACCCCGAACGGCCCACCGCGGCTCCAACTGCTGGGCCCCGGGGGGCCTCCCATCGAGGAGGACACCGTGTTCGTCCACCCGATTGTCGGCCGCGGTGCGGCGATGACGTCCTCCGTCGGGCTGGAGTGCGAAGAGCTTCAGTTCCGGACCGAAGGCACAACGTTCCGCAAGCTCGGATCGGGTCGCCGAGCCGTCTTCTACGCGATGGCGGGTCGTGGCTCGGCCGACCAGACGCCCATCGAAGCGGGGGAGGTCGCCTTCATCGAAGGGAGGCCCGGCGTCGCTGTGCGCGGAGACCCCGGGTTTCGGGCCATCTTCGCCACCGCCCCCGCCTAGTTCCCCGGCGGGCGATCCGGTGATCGGGTCGGCTCACCCCGTGATGACCTCCTCGGGTCGGAGCTGCTCGTGCACCCATTCCTCGACGCCTTGATCGGCGCCGGCCGGAATGTACACGTACCGCGCCCGGACTCCGGCCTTCCGAGCGCCGGACTCCGCTTCTTGGAAAGCGGCCTGAGCTCGGGGGTCATCGGCGTAGGGATCCAGAATCTCGAGGACGTTCGGCGGGCGGGTCCGCGGGGTTTCGCCTCGGAAGGCAAACACGATCGGGCCCTTGGTCGCCCGGTCCAGGGTCCGACGCACCACCTCCGCGACCTTTCCCCGATCGCCCGGCAGGAAGGCCAGCACGGGGGCCGGCTCGAGGCCTCGGCGGAGTCTCGTCAGCAGAGTGGACTCGCCCGGACGGTAGAGATGCGGAAAGATCGCGTACTGGCCGCGCCGAACCTGGGCCCGAATCGTGAGGAACGCCACGCCGAGTCCGACCACGACGAGAGCGCCGCCGTAGACGGTCGCCAACGGTTTCGTGAACAGGTTGGTCACCCAGGCCGCGACCACCGCCACCGAGGTGAGGGTGCCGATCACGAACACTGGCGTGCTGGTCCGTGGGGCCAGGCGTCGGGGTTGCAAGGTTCGGCGCTCGCGCCATCGGATGACGTCGAGGCCTACACACGTCACGCTGAACGCGCCCAGGAGGCCAAACGCATACAGGTCGCCCAGGAAGGCGAGGCTCCCGCCGGCGAGGAATACGACCAGCAACGGGACCAGGGTCGCCATTCCGATGGAAACGTGCGGGGTCCCACGCCAACGGTTCGCCCGTTGCAAGATCGCCGGCAGGAATTTCATTCGGCTCAGGGCGAGGAAGACGTGGTAGGACCCGATCAGCGCCGTATTGCAGGCGAAGATGAGGAGGAGCGCCCCGCTGGCGGCGACCGCGTCCTGGAGGAGGGGGCCGGCCGCCACACCACCCAGTAAGGAGATCGACTGGTTCGTGTCGGCCCCCGGCGCGAGCAGGGTCGTCGACCACAGGGTGAGAAGTGGGCTCGTCATGAGCAGGGTCAGGACGACGTAGAACATCGTGCGGGGCGCGACGCGCGTTCTGGGCGACTTCATCGCCGGGGCGAGTTGGGAGATGCTCTCGAGCCCGGAGAAGGCGAGGAACGCCCCGGCGTATCCGGTGATGGCGAGGGCGGGCGTCAGATGCGGCCCGGCGAACATCTGTCCGAAATCCGCCCATATTCGTGCGGGTCCGAACGCTACGATCACGGCCGCCACGACCGCCAATTGGGTCGTGGCCGCGGCCACCGCGAAGATGGCCGTGATCTCGGCGCTCGTGGCGATTCCGATCAGGTTCAGCAAGCCGAGAAGCAGGAGCGCCGCAATCGCGGCGACAATGATGAACGACTTGAGCGGCCCGATGAGGACGCTCAGGTAGATCACGCCGCTCGTCGCGCTGATGCCGGCGGTCAGGAAGTAATCCGCAAGGATGAGGAGGCCTCCGACCAAGCCGACGATGGGGTGGAACGCCTTCGCGGCCACCGATACGACACCGCCGCCCTCCGGGAACCGGATGGCGACCTCGGCGTACTTGAAGGCGAGCAGAACAAAGACAACGAAAACGAGGTCGACAAACAACGCCGAGTGCGTCCCAAACCGTTGAAAGAGGATTCCTGGGGTGTAGTAGACCGATGTCCCGATGTCCGCGAATACGATGGCCCAGCAGAGAAGGACCCCGAGTGTGCCGGCCTCGGCGGCGTACGGCGACGGAGTCCTCCCCACCGTCGCACTTGGTTTCCGGCCGGGCGAGAGTCTCATGTCCCGATCGATCCCGGTTCTCCGCGGATTCTTCGGGAGAGGAAGTCCCGTGTGGGGAGAGTATGGGCCGTGAGAATTGCCGGCGCTCGGTGCCGACTTCGGCCACACGGGGGTCCGCCGGGCTGCATCTGGTCCCTCGGCTGCGCCTCCCTCGAAGCGCCGCGTGACCAAGACCCCTTATCCTTGCCTCCCCCGCGTGGAACGCTTCCCGGTCAGGTCCGACCGGCACTCCGGGTTCGGCGAACTCCACGCCGATCGAACGATGCACCTCTCCGCAGCGCGCGCGCTCGACCGGACAGGCCTCCTCGCCCCATTCCCGGAGCGGTCGGTCGATGCGCCGGAGGCGAACCTCAATCCCCGTTGGGACGCGCCGACTTTGGTTCCGGGCCGAATTAACGGATCTCTCCCCCCGGCCGCACACGCCGGCGGTCCCCTCGGGGATAATCCCCAGGGTGTCGGGGGGGTGAACCGCACGAAAGTTCAAATCTCCAACAGAGCGAATCACATCCGTCGACGGAGCTCCCGCACGGTCTTCCGCGTTACCCCGGCGCTCCGATCGATCATGACGACCCAGAGCACGTCGCCAACGACGGTGTAGAAAACCCGAACCTCGGAGGACGCGTGGAACCGCCAAATTCCGCGGGCCTCCGCGACCTCCTTGACCGGGACCCCTGGATGAGATCGAAAGGGAGCGGCTCGCAAAAAATCTAGCTTTGCACGGATTCGTCGCCGAACGGCGACCGGGAGCTTGGCCCCGTCGCGATCAGCCCGTGGATCGAAGTCGATCCGGTAGGGGGTCAAACCCCCCACCTGTGATAGACCTCTTCGGCGGGAACGGGTTTGACGCGCCCGGCCTGAATGTCAGCGACGCGTCGCTTCAATTCCGCGACGACGCGGGGTGGGTAGTACTCTTCGGCGAGTTCCTGGATGAGCTCATCGTAGGTTTCGCCGGGGCGCTTCATGGACTCGAGCAGATGGCGCGTGCTGGATCGGATGGTGATGGTGGTAGGACGATCGGCGGCGGCCATCGCACACAATAGCCGGACAATTGGCTTAAGACTTGCTTCCCGCGGCCCCGGCCCGATCAGAGAGCGCGACGCGGGAGGCGAACCGACCGGGCTCAGCGTAAGATCATCCGTCGTCTCCGGGAGGTCCCGACGAGGTCCAAATCCGTGACGAAAGGTGGCGGAGCCGAACCGAATTTACGTCAGAAAACGCGAAAAGTGTGTCGGGGGGTGGTTTGACGAATAGTTCAAATCCTGACCGCACCGAGCAGAGGGTGGCTTCGGGCGGACTCGAGGATCACCCTCGGCGATGGGTCCCCCAGACTCGGGGCGGCCGGGGCCAACCATTGTCGCCGCAGGTCCCGCCCGGCAGGCGTCGACGTGGCCCTGGAGGCGGTTGGATTGGGGTCGATCTCTCCCGACGCGGCGCGCGTCTTCGCATCGTACACCTCGCCTTATCCATCGATATTCATCTCAATCGCGAGGATGGCGTCGGTGGAGCGAGCCTACTACTCCGCATCGATCCCGGAGTTTCTCCGAACCTCGGACGCCGAAGTCGAAGGGAGGTTAGCGGTCGCGTCGGTTTCAGACGGGTTCCCTCCAGTCGATGCCCAATTGGCGGCGTGGCGCGGAGAGCTTTCGGTCCTCAGGGCCTCGCTCGAAGGTCGCAGAGGCAAGGTATACTTCGAGTTCGCCATTCCGCGAATGGGGCGGCGTGCTGACATTGTACTCCTCCTCGAATCGACCATTTTGGTGTTGGAGTTCAAGGTAGGCGCGTCGGAGTTCTCCCGATCGGCAAGGGACCAGGCCTGGGACTATGCTCTGGATCTGAAGAATTTCCACGAGCCCAGCCATGACGCGTCAATCATTCCAGTTGTGATTGCTACGGAAGCGCCAAACCCGCCTGCGTTTTCAATCTCTGAGGCGCACGAAGACGGGGTATGGCCGCCATTGCTGGCCACTCCAACTACTCTCTCTCGGCTCATCGACGCGGTCACGGCCGACGTCGCTGGGGAGGCGATCGATCCGACTCGATGGGAAGCGGGGAGATACTCCCCAACCCCCACAATCATCGAAGCAGCGCTAGCCCTATACAACAATCACTCCGTCATTGAGATCTCGCGAAGCGATGCAGGTGCGCGAAACCTGACCGCTACGTCTCGTACCCTCGAACGAATCATCCAGGCCACTCGGGCTCGCAACGAGAAATCAATCTGCTTTGTCACCGGCGTGCCTGGGGCAGGAAAGACACTCGTCGGACTAAACATCGCAACTACCTACATGGACACGGCGAGCGAGCTCTATTCGGTCTATCTCTCTGGCAACGGCCCGCTCGTAAGTGTCCTTTCCGAAGCGCTGTCTCGGGACCGGGCCGCTCGTTTGCGCCGAGTGGGGGAGAGGAAGAGCCTCGTGGAGTGCAGAAGCGAAGTGAAGGCGTTCATCCAGAACGTTCACCACTTTCGAGACGAGTACTGGCGGGACAAGGACGCGCCGATCGAACACGTGGCAATCTTCGACGAAGCGCAAAGGGCGTGGACACTGGAGCAGACCTCCAAGTTCATGGCTCGACGAAAGAACGTCGCCGATTTCGCCATGTCCGAACCCGAGTTCTTGATCTCCTGCATGGACCGCCACGACGATTGGTCCGTCGTCATCTGCCTAGTTGGCGCGGGGCAAGAAATCAACACCGGAGAGGCGGGATTGGCGGAATGGTTCGGGGCCCTGAACCGCTCTTT
>DASYOF010000194.1:0-19814 GCA_036007995.1 Thermoplasmata archaeon | reverse complement strand
AACCGCGCTGCGGCGCCGCTTCTCGCGAAGTACCATTACGAACCCGCGAACGGGGTCGTCACGGGGTTCGCCGGCGGCCTGCTCCTCAGCGCGATCGAACGGCAAGTGCCGGTGCTCTGCCTCGTCGCGCAGGCGCACAAGGACTATCCCGACGCGCGGGCCGCGGCGAAGGTCATCGAGACGATCAACCCGCTCGTCCCGATGCTCGTGCTGGACACGAAGCCGCTCCGCGAGAAGGCGCAAGAGATCGAGGGGGAGGTCCGCCACACGCTCGCGCAGCAGCAGCAATCGATGGCGAAGATGCGTCCCGCCGAGCCGTCGGGGCCGGGTGAGATGTATCGCTGAGTCGGTCGACCGGTCCACGACGTCCGTCCTGCCGATCGGCACGCCGGCGAACGCGCTCCGCGGGTTCAAGCCGAAGGACGTGCCCGTGGTCGCCTCGATCGTCGGCGAGGCGCTCCACGAGCACTACGACACGTCGCTCTACTTCTCGCTCAGCCAGCAGTGGCCGGCGGGGTTCCTGATCGCGTCCGACGCGTCGGACGCCCCGGTCGGGTTCCTGCTCGGCGTCACCCAGGTCGAAGGGGAGGCGCGGATCCTGATGTTCGCGGTCGATAGGGCGTCGCGGACCCACGGCGTCGGCACCGCCCTGATGACCGAGTTCCTCGACCGGTGCCGGCAGCGGGGCATGCGGAGGGCGACGCTCGAGGTCCGCGTCTCGAACGTTCCGGCGATCCGGTTCTACAGCCGGTTCCGCTTCGGGGTCACGGACCTGCTCCGCGGCTACTACTCCGACGGTGAGAACGGCTACCAGATGGCCCGCGACCTTCCGTAGCCCTCCCCAAGCGTAAAGCCCCTCACCTGTCATCCGGTCGCGCTCATGCCAGGGGACCGTCCCACCGCCCGCGACCTGATGACGCCGAAGCCGATCACGCTCTCGACGGACGCCCCCCTCTCCCGCGCCCTCGGGGTCATGCGGACGAAGGGGATCCACGAGCTCCCGGTCCTCCTGAACAACCGGCTCGTCGGGCTGATCACCTTCGAGACGATCGCCCGGCGGACGAACCTGCCCCTCTCGACGAAGGTCGAGCACCTGCTCGTCCTGCCGCCGCTGGTCACACCGACGACGACCTACAGCGAGCTCGCCGAGCAGCTGCTCGCGACCGGCCTCCGGGCCGCGCCCGTCGTCGGGAAGAAGGGCGAGCTCGTCGGCATCGTCTCCCGGACCGACCTCGTGCGCGCGTTCTCCGGCATGAAGGACCTCTCCGCTCACCTCGTCGAGCAGGTCGCGAGCCCGCCGGGGCTTCTCATCCACGAATCGGAATCGTGCGGCACGCTCCTCCACCAGATCCGGCTCCTCGAGGAGCACCCGCTCCCGGTCATCGACGCGAAGGGGCGCCTCGTCGGCGCCGTCGGCGTCGCGGACCTGGGCCGGGTACTCTGGCGCCCGACGGTCGGCGGCAAGCGGGACGCGGCGCGCCCAGGGAACGTCCTCAACGTCGAGGTCGGGTCGATCATGCACTCGCCCGCGCTGACAGTCCCGCCCGGCACGACGACCGGCGAGGCGGCGAAGCTCATGACGCGCGAGAAGGTTTCGAGCGTCTTCCTCCTCGAGCGCGGCCGCCCGACCGGCGTCGTTTCCCAGTCCGACCTCCTCGGCCTCGCGGTCGGGACCCCGGGCGGCACCGACCTCGCGGTGGAGGACGTCTACGTCCAGATCCACGGCGTCCGAGCGTCCGGCGACCCGTCGATGTTGACCGAGATCGACCGATTGATCGCGAAGGCGCTCAAGCACATCGCCCGGAACACGAAGCCGGTGCTGCTGAGCGTGCACATCACCCCGCACGCGACGCACCGGGCGGGGGACGCGACCGTGCAGGCCCGCCTCCACACCGACCGAGGCGTCTTCCACGCGAGCGAGACCGGCTGGAACTTCTTCGCCTCGATCCAGCAGGTGCTCGACGACCTCGTCGCCCAGACCCGTCGCGACCGCGACGAGCGCCGCACGCTCCGGAAGCGGGCCGGGCGGGTTCCCGCCGAAGACGACGAGCCGACGGTCGACGGCGAGCTCGAAGCGAAGATCCGCGCCGCCGCGGGCGAGGATTAGTCGGCCCTTGGCCCACAGGACGGAGGGTCGATGATCCCGGGAGGACGCGGCAACCAGCGCCAGATGCAGATGGCGATGCGCCGCCTCGGGATGACGACCGAGCCGATCGACGGCGTCGAAGAGGTCATCATCCGGACGAAGGACAAGGAGCACGTCTTCCGGTCACCGGAAGTGACGATCCTCCAGGTCCAGGGCGTCAAGACCTACCAGGTCGTCGGGGAGCCGGAGGTCCGGCCGAGGACCGCGGGGTCCGCGAGCGCCTCGCCGGCGGCCGCCCCCGCGATCCCGGCGGGCCCACCGGAGGAGGACGTGCGCCTCGTGATGGAGCAGGCGAACGTCGACCACGAGACGGCGGTCGACGCGCTCACCGAGACGGACGGCCAGCCGGCCGAGGCGATCTTGAAGCTCCTCTCCCGCCGGGGGCCTGGTGGCGGCTGAGCCGCCCGTCGACCAGGAGTGCGTCGAGGGCTACCTCTTCACCCGCTCTCCGTCGTCGGTGCTCCTCCTCCGTCGACCTCCGCGCCGCGGCCGGATCTGGGTACCGGTCTCCGGCAAGGTCGAAGCGACCGACGCGAGCTTCGCGGTCGCGCTCCGCCGCGAGGTCGAGGAGGAGACCGGGATCACCGACCTCTCGTCCGTCGTCCCGCTGGACTGGGAGGTCCGGTTCGAGGGTCCGGATGGCCGACGCTGGCGGCTGCACTCGTTCGCGGTCGAGCTTCCGGCCCCGCTCGAGCCCCGTCTGAGCGCGGAGCACGACGCCTTCGCCTGGCTACCGATATCGCCGGCGCGGACGCGTCTCTACTACTCCGACAACCAGGCCGCGCTCGACCGTCTCGTCGAAACCGTCGGGGGATCCGGCTCGCCGCGACCCGAGGGCGACCCTTCCGGTCCGAAGGCGGTCGTCGTCCCGCGGATGGACGAGGAGCTGTTCCGCGCGGTGCGGGCCGGCCATCACAAGAAGCTCGCGCTGCAGGTCCCGGCCGGCCTCGTGCGGAACGCCCACGACCTCGCCGGACAGCTCCGCGAGGCGGTCGGGGTGCCGGTCGTGGTCGCCTCCCGGGCGTGCTTCGGGGCGTGCGATTTCCCTTCGCCCTCGGAAACTCCGGGCGTCGACGGCCTCGTCGTGCTCGGCCACGCGCCGATCCCGAACGTCCCGCTCGACCGTCCGACGTACTTCGTCGAGATGCGCGAACCGGGGGGGAACCCGGAGGCGCTCGCGGGCCGGGCGGAGGCCGCCGGAGTTCCCCGTCGGCTCGGCCTCGTGGCGTCCGTCCAGCATCTCGACCTGGTGCCCCCGTTCGTCGCCGCGCTGGAGCGCCGGGGCTACGTCGTCCGGCAAGGGACCGGCGACCGACGGCTGCAGTATCCCGCGCAAGCGCTCGGCTGCAACTACACGAGCGCGGAAGCGGTCGAGGGCGACGTGGACGCGTTCCTGTTCCTCGGCACCGGGCGGTTCCACCCGCTCGGGCTCGCCTTCGCGGTGACGAAGCCGGTCTGGTCGCTCGACCCGCTCCGCGACGAGGTCGAGCCCCCGATCGACCGGAGCGCGCTCGTCCGGAAGCGCCAGCTCCTCGTCGCCACGTGCCGCAACGCCCGCCGGTGGGGGATCCTCGTCTCCACGTTCGCCGGGCAGAACCGGACCGCGACGGCGCTCGCGCTCCAGTCGCGCGCCCGCGCCCGGGGGTTCGACGCCGAGCTGTTCGTCGGCGACCGGATCGACCCGCGGGACCTCCTCGGCCGCGACGTCGACGCCTACGTCAACACCGCGTGCCCCCGCATCGCGCTCGACGACTCCGACCTCTACCCGAAGCCGGTGCTGACGGTGCCGGAGTTCCGGATGGCGATCGGCGAAACCCCGCTCGAGCCGTACCAGTTCGACACCTACCACTGAGCCGCGACCGCAACGACGAAGAACCGCGGGCGACCTAGCCGCGACGGCGATGTCGGTCCTTCGGTGGAGCGGGCCGGTCCTGCTCGCGCTCGGGATCGCCCTCGTCCTCGCCGCGGTGGTGACCGGCGCGGCGCACCTCCTGGTCGTCGTCGTGGTCCCGGTGTTCGTCGGAGGCGCCTCGCTCCTGTTCTTCGGCGGAGTCGTCGCCCTCTTCCTCGGGATCTTCCTGTTGCCGCTCGCGTTCGCGTCCGAGCTCGAGGAACCCGGGTCCGTACCCGCCCCCGATAGTCCCCCACCGAGCGGCGGGTCCGGCGGGTTGATCCTCATCGGGCCGATCCCGGTGTTCTTCGGGGGATGGAAGAACCCCGGGCGCCGGACCTACTGGACCGCCGCCCTGGTCGGGGCGCTCGTCCTCCTGCTCCTGTTCGCCGTCGCGTGGTGGGTCAGCTGACCCCGCGCGGGGTCGTCTTGCCCTTCGGCGGCGAGCCGACGGCCGTCGCGAGGAACGCCTCGGCGAGCCGCCGGTCGGCCGAGAGCTCCGGATGGAACGTGAGCCCCCAGATCGGGCCGGACCGGACCCCGACGACCTCCTGGTCGCGCCACGCGAACGGCTTCGCCGACCGTCCGACGTCGAGGATCCGGGGCGCCCGGATGAACACGCCGGGGAACGGGAGTCCCGAGATCCCCTCGATGCGGACCGGCGCCTCGAACGACTCGCGCTGGCGGCCGTAGTCGTTGCGCCGGACGCTGACGTCGAGGACCGGCACCGGCTCCGGGTCGTGACCGCCCGGGCTCGGCTCGAGCCGCTCGGCGAGCGCGAGCCTCAGACCGCCCTTGTTGAGCATCTCGGAGATCGTCGTGCTCTCGCCGCCGGGGATCACGAGCGCGTCGACGCCGGCGAGCTCCTTCGGGGTCCGGACGAGCCGGACCGACTCCGGCCCGACGACGCGGGCGAACGCCGCCTGGTGCTCCGGGACGTCGCCCTGCAGCGCGAGAACGCCGACGATGGTCACGGGGGCACGCCGCGCCGGAGCGCGTCGAGGACCTCTTTCGCGCGGTCGATCCGGATGGCGTGCTCCTCGATCAGCTTCGCGACGACCTGGTCGACCTCGTCGGGCCGGGCGCCGGCGGTCGCGGCGATGTTGCGGGCGTGGAGCCCCATGTGGCCGCGCTGGATCCCTTCGGTCGCGAGGGCCCGGAGCGCCCCGAAGTTCTGGGCGAGCCCGACCGAGGCCAGGATCTCGGCGAGCTCGTGCGCGTGCTTCACGCCGAGGACCTTCACGTTCGCCTTCGCCGTCGGGTGGACGGCGGTCGCCCCGCCGATGAGGCCGACCGCGACCGGGAGCTCGATCGTCCCGACGAGGTCGCCGTTCGCGTCCTTCTCATAGGTCGTCAGGGGTTTGATGACGCCGCCGTCGTCCTTCGCCAAGAACGCGGCGTACGTGTGCGCGCCGCTCTCGATCGCGCGCGAGTCGTTCCCGGTGGCGATGACGACGGCCGAGATCCCGTTCATGATCCCCTTGTTGTGGGTCGCGCACCGGAACGGGTCGACGGTCGCGAGCGTGTAGGCGTCGAGGATCGCTTCGACGACCTCGGGCCCGGTCGCGTGCTCGGTCGCGAGCTTGTCGGCCGGAAAGGTCGCCGTGGCGCGGGCGAGCCGGAACACCGCGAGGTTCGAGATGATGCGGAGGACGACGCGCCCGCCCGAAAGCCGCGCGACCTCCGGCGCCAGCGCCTCGCACATCGTGTTCACCGCGTTCATGCCGCCCGCATCGCGGGCGTCGACGAGGAGATGGACGACCAGCATCGTCCCGCGCGGGGAGGGCAGGATCCGGACCTCGAGGTCCCGGGCGCCGCCGCCGAACTTCACCAGCATCGGGTCGCGCGCGTTGGCCGCGGCGAGGAGGCGCTCCTTCGCGTCGAGGACCCGGTGCCGCCCTCCGGACGGGTCCGGCACGCCGAGGATCTGGATCTGGCCGATCATCACCGGCGGCGTCGTCGAGGCTCGGAAGCCGCCGGTCGGGCGCGTGACCTTCGCGGAGTTCGAGGCCGCCGCGACGACGCTCGGCTCTTCGATCGCCATGGGGACGAGGACGTCCTGGCCGTTCACGCGGAAGTTCGTCGCGATCCCCAGGGGAAGGGCGAACGCTCCCACCACGTTCTCGATCATCCGGCCGAGGAGGCCCGCATCAATGCCCGGCGGGAGCTCGTAGGAGCGTGCCTCCTCGTCGGTGAGCCCGGCCCACTCCTGGAGGAACCGGCGGCGCTCCTCGATCGACTGCTTGTAGAACCCGGAGATCTCCGACGATTTCTCCATGGAAAGGGACCTTCCGCCTCCTAGTTCGGGGTCTCAGGGTCGTCCGGCCGGGGAGCGGCCGCTACGCCCGGGGCGCCCTCGGCGGGGGCGTTCGGCGCCCGGGCCACGACGACCTTCGCGGGGCGGAGGAGTCCGCCGGGGAAGGCGTACCCCTGCTGGACGACCTGGGCGACGGTGCCGTCGGGGGCGTGCGGTCCGGCCGGGGATTCGGCGACCGCCTCATGTTCCTCCGTACGGAACGAGTCGCCCGAGCGGGCGACCTCGCGCACCTCGTGGGCGTCGAGGAACGCGGTGATCTTCCGTTGGAGAAGCTCGACGCCCCGGCGGACCGGGTCGCGGTCGGGCAGCTCCTGGACGGCTTCGACCGCCTTCTCCGAGGCCTCGACGATCGGCAGGACCCCCCGGAGTACGTCGGCTTCCACGCGGCGCCGGAGCGCCTCCCGCTCCCGCTCCGTGCGGCGCCGGAAGTTCTCGAAGTCCGCGTAAAGGTAGGTGAACCGCTTCTCCCACTCCTCGGCCGACGTCGGCTCGGCCGGCTCCGGCGGCGCCGGGGTCGAGGGGGTATCGACCGCTTCCTCGTCGGGGGGAACGGGATCCGTCATCGACGTCCGCACGACCACGGGCGCCGGTTATTTCTGCTTGCCGAGGCGGCCTAGAGGCCCGGCTGGAGCGCGAGCGTCACGAGCAGGACCGCGCCGGCGGTTCCGAGGCCGATCGCGAGGATCTCGGCCATGCTGCGGTACCACGACCGGGTGGAGTAGATCGAGCTGACGATGCCGACGACCGCGAGCTCCACCGAGCCGATCGCGACCGACAGTTCGAGCTCCGAGAGGATCGGCAGCCCGCTCAGCAGGTACGGGATGGCGGGCAGGAGTCCGCCGATCAGGTAGAACACGCCGATGGTCCCCGCGTGGGTGACCGGCTCGGTCTCCGGTTGCGGCGGCAGTCCGAGCTCGTCGCGCATCATCGTGTCGACCCAGAACCGCTTGTCCGAGGTCACCACGTCGACGAGGACCTGCGCCTGCGCCTCCGAGAGACCTCGGGCCAGGTAGATGTCCCGGACCTCGCGGCGCTCTTCGTCCGGGATCTCGTCCACCTCCCGCTCTTCGCGGGCCCGCTCCCGCCGGATCAGGTCGGCCTTCGCCCGACCGGACAACAGGGCTCC
The DNA here is from genome assembly GCA_036007995.1 of Thermoplasmata archaeon. GTDB lineage: Archaea > Thermoplasmatota > Thermoplasmata > Lutacidiplasmatales > UBA184 > Lutacidiplasma. Next base: position 12,334 of record DASYOF010000194.1, on the reverse strand, counting down.
GGTGAACATCGAAAGCGACCCCGCGACCGCCGCGGCGGTGATCGTCAGGAACACCCCGGCGTGGGCGATGTGGGCGACCCCGGCGGTCGCGACCGAGAGCGAGATCGCGGTGATCACGCCGTCCAGTACCCCGAAGACGGAGTCCTCGAGCCGGTCGGCCCTTCCGGACGCGTGCCCCTCGGACGCGGCCCTCGCCCGGATCTCCTCGCTGGTCCGGGCGGGGGTTCGGGTCGGCTCGGCCGCCATGGCGGCCCCGAACCGGGGCGTCGGATAAGATGAGCGCCCGGGGCGTCCGGGACGCACATTCCGGAGTCCGATTCGCCGTCGACCGGGAGGCCCCGGAATTCGGCTCCGGGCCAAGCGTTATAATCGAGGTTCGGCTCGGTTTTCTCGCCGAGAAATCGGTGGTCTTTTCGATGGCGGAACCCGCGATGACTGGGGCCGCCTACAACGCGAGCTCCATCCAGATTTTGGAAGGGCTTTCCGCCGTCCGGCGGCGCCCGGGGATGTACATCGGGTCGACCGACACCCGCGGTCTCCACCACCTGGTCTGGGAGGTCGTCGCGAACTCGATCGACGAGGTCCTCGCCGGCTGCTGCACGGACATCACGGTCGTTCTCCACGACGACGGCACCTGCTCGGTCGCCGACAACGGCCGGGGCATCCCGGTCGAGATCCACCCGAAGTATGGCCGGCCGGCGCTCGAGATCGTGATGACGGTGCTCCACGCCGGCTCGAAGTTCGACCGGAACACCTACAAGGTCTCCGGCGGGCTGCACGGCGTCGGCCTCCACGTCGTCAACGCGCTCTCCGAGTGGTTCGAGGTCAAGGTCCGGCGCGACGGGCTCACCTACTACCAGCGGTACGAGCGCGGCGCCCCGGTCGCTCCCCTGAAGACGATCGGCAAGGCCGACGGCACCGGCACCGAACAGCGGTTCAAGCCGGACGCGACGGTGTTCGAGACGGTCGTCTTCGAGAAGGAGACGGTCATGCGGCGCCTGAAGGAGCTGTCGTTCCTCAACCCGCAGGTCGCGATCCACTTCCGGGACGAGCGGGACAACACCGAGGAGACGTTCCACCACGCCGGCGGGATCACCGAGTTCGTCCTCGACCTGAACTCGTCGAAGACGACGTTGTTCCCGCAGCCGATCTACCTGCACGCGAAGCGCGAGCAGACCGAGATCGAGGTCGCGCTCCAGTACAACGACGGCTACAACGAGACGACCCTGGCGTTCGTCAACGACATCAACACCATCGACGGCGGGACCCACGTCGTCGGCCTTCGGGCGGCGCTCACCCGCACGCTGAACGACTACGCCCGGAAACGCGGGTTCGTCAAGGGCGACAAGGAGGGGCTCACGGGGGAGGACGTCCGGGAGGGGCTCGCCTGCGTGCTCTCGATCAAGGTCCTCGAGCCCCAGTTCGAGGGCCAGACGAAGGGGAAGCTCGGCAACTCCGAGGTGAAGGGGCAGGTCGAGAGCGCGGTCAACGAGAAACTGAACGAGTTCCTCGAGGAGCACCCCGCGGTCGCCCAGAGCCTCTTGATGAAGGCGGTCCAGGCGTCCCAGGCCCGCGAAGCGGCCCGCAAGGCCCGCGAGCTGACGCGCCGCAAGGGGCTGCTCGAGGGCGGGGGGCTCCCGGGGAAGCTCGCCGACTGCCACTCGCGCGACCCGTCCGAGTGCGAGCTGTTCCTCGTGGAGGGCGACTCGGCCGGCGGCACGGCGAAGCAGGGCCGCGACCGCGAGTTCCAGGCGGTCCTTCCGCTGCGCGGCAAGATTCTCAACGTCGAGAAGGCGCGCCTCGACGCGATGCTGCAGAACGAGCGGATCCGCGACCTGATCACCGCCGTCGGGATCGGGATCGGCGACGAGCTCGATCTGGCCAAGCTCCGCTACCACAAGATCATCATGATGACCGATGCCGACGTGGACGGCTCGCACATCCGGACCCTGCTGCTCACGCTGTTTTACCGGAAGATGCCCGAGCTGATCCGGGAGGGCCACGTGTTCATCGCCCAGGCGCCGCTCTACCAGCTCACGCGAGGGGCGAAGTCCGTCTACGCGTACTCCGACGAGGAGCGCGACAAGGCGATCCAGGAGCTCGGCCCGAAGGGCGTCTCGATCCAGCGGTACAAGGGACTGGGAGAGATGAACGCCGAGCAACTCGCGACGACGACGATGCACCCGGGGTCGCGCACGCTCCTCAAGGTGACGGTCGAGGATGCGGCGCGCGCCGACCAGCTGTTCTCGGTGCTGATGGGCGAGGACGTCGAGCCGCGCCGGCAGTACATCCAGGACCACGCGGCCGAGGTCACGAACCTCGACATCTAGGCCGCCGAACTCGGACCGGGACGGGTCGGTCGGCGACGATTCGGCGGCGGCGGGTCCGGTCCTGCCGGGCCGTCGAGACGCCCGTTACGGGTGCCACGTCGGCCCTGGTGGTTGACGTCGGACCCCTCCCCACCTACGTCGGCACGCTCGATCTCTCGAGCGCCGGGCCGCCGCTCGAGATGTGCGGGGATCGGCTGGACCGGGTGGCAGGGGAGCACTGAGGCCGTTCGACCGGCGTCCTCCCGTTCTCGTTCGGCGAGGCACCCGAGTAGCGCTCCGTCCCTCCCGTGGAGATCGTCGGCGTCCGGCAGTCCTCACGGCTCGGGACGCGAGAACCCTGTCGAAGGACCGGAGCCGGTGCGCCCCAGCGTTTAAGCCGCCGGCCCCGCGTCGAACGTGGCGAGGGCGCGACCGACGACGATGGCGAAGCCGACGACCCTCGCGGACGTCCTGACCAGTCTCGGCGACCGGCCGGACCGGCCGCCCCCGCACGCCGTGCAACATGGGGGCGCCGGGACGCTCCTCGCGCTGCCGGTTCCCGGGAACTCCGGGACGTCGTGGCGAGGGATCTGGATCCGCGCCGATGCGGTCGATTTCCTCGGCGGGTCGTCGCCGGCGAGCGGGCTCAGCCTCTCGTTCCATCTGACCGGGGACGCCGCGAAGCTCGTCGACGTGCTCGTCGAGGCGACGCGCGCGTACATCGAGACCGCGGAGGCGATCGACGAACGTCTCACGAAACTCCAGGCGAAAGGGCGCGACGCCCCCAGCGCGACCCTCTGGGAGCTGCAGCGCGAGGTCGCGGCGCTCCGGTCAAACATCGGCCGGGCGGTCGTCGTGGCGGCCGAGGTGGGTGGCCCGTCGATCGCGAGGTTCCCGGGCGCGGAGACCGCCGTGGGCGCGGTCGTCCGGGAGGTCGACCGGTCCCGGGAGCTCGCCGCGGCGGTCCAGCAGTCGGTCTCGGACCTGATCCTCCTTCGGAGCGCCGACGAGGCGAACCGCATCGCCGAATCTGCGAACCAACTGTCCAAGACCTCGAACCGGATCGCCGAGCTCGCGAACATCTCGAACATCCGCATGCTCGGCCTCACCTACATCGCGCTCGTCCTCGGGATCGTCGGCGCGGTCGTGCTGATCCCCAACACCGGGGCGACGGTGCTCGGAATGCCTTCGGCGGCGTGGGTCCCGGGTTGGTGGGTCGACGCCATCCTCGTGGTCCTCGGGGCGGTTCCGTTCCTCCTCGTGTTCTCCCAGCCCTGGATCCGGCGGATCCTCCGGGACCTCCGCTCGGCCGAAGGTCGGGCCGTCGAGGGAGTCGCCGACCTCCCCGAGCTCGCGGTTGAGGGGTCGGTCCGGGGTCCCCGCGGGCGAAACGACTTGTAAGCGTCCCGGCGTCCGCGGGAGCCATGAGCCCCGCGGTGACCCCGCCGACCGTCTTCCGCGACGCGCTCGTCGTCACCCAGGACGAGCACCGACGGGTCGTCCGGGCGGACGTCCGCGTCGAGGGCGGCCGGTTCGTCCACGTCGGCCCGCACGCACCGACCGAAGGGGCGACGGTCGTGGAGGCGCACGAGTTCGCGCTCGTCCCCGGCTTCATCAACGCCCACACGCACGTCGCGATGGGGCCGCTCCGGGGCCTCGCGGACGACCGGGACCTCGGGGGATTCCTCGAGCGCCTGTTCGCCGTCGATGCCAAACGCACCGAGGCCGACGTCGAGGCCGGCGCGCGGGCCGGCGTCGCCGAGATGCTCCTCTCGGGAACGACCTCGTTCCTCGACCTCTACTATTTCGAGGACGCGGTGGCCCGGGCGGTCGAAGCGCTTGGTGCCCGAGGATTCCTCGGCTGGGCGGTGCTCGACCCGGAGATGACGACCCAGAAGGGCGCCCCGCTCGACAACGCCGCGGCGTTCATCGGTCGGTGGCGGGACCACGCGAGGGTCCGGCCGCTCGTCGCCCCGCAGGGAGTGTACGTCTGCAACGAACCGACCTGGCTCGGGGCGAAGGAGCTTGCCGAGCGGGAGCGCACCCTCGTCCACTACCACCTGTCCGAGACCCGCCGGGAGGTCCACGAGCACGAAGCCAAGACCGGACTTCGACCCCCCCTCTGGCTCGACAAGATCGGCTTCCTCGGGCCGGGCCAGGTCGCGGCGCACGGGGTGTGGCTGACCCGACGGGAGATCGAGACCCTCGCGAAGCGCTCGGTCGGGGTCGCCCACTGCCCGAGCTCGAACATGAAACTCGCCGTCGGCGGCGTCGCTCCGGTGCCGGAGATGCGCGCGGCCGGCGTCACCGTCGGGCTCGGGACCGATTCGGTCGCGAGCAACAACTCGCTCTCGATGCTCCGGGAGATGCACGTCGCGGGTCTCCTGCAGAAGCACCAGACGTGGGACGCCTCGTCGCTTCCGGCCCAGGTCCTCCTGGATCTCAGCACGATCGAAGGCGCGCGTTTGCTCGGGCAAGCCGAGGAGCTCGGCTCCATCGAGCCCGGGAAGCGCGCCGACTTCTCGCTCGTTCGACTCCACCACCCGACGCTCGTGCCGGCGCGACCGGAGGCGGTCGTCTCCCACCTCGCCTACTCGGCCTCGGACGAGGCGATCGACTCGGTCTTTGTCGAGGGCCGGTGCGTCGTCCGCCATCGCGCGCTCGTGGATGGGGATTGGGAGTCGATCCGGCGGGACGCCGAGGCGGCGGCCCAATCGCTGTGGCCGAACGGCTAACCGACGTTCGTCGCGTTGTCCGCCGCCGATCCGCCCGGGACCTCGGCGAGACTATCGCCGATCATGTCGCCGAGGCGGGAGGCGAACGAGAGCGGGTTGACGGACGGCACGACCTCGAGGAGGGTGGTGAGCTTCGGCTCCGAGTACGCCGGGGCGAGCCCAAACAGCGCCTCGAGGCGCTGTCGGTCGATCGTGTGCGGGAGGACGCCATGGTGGAGCACGGCCGAGCGGGTGGCGTGCTGGGCGGCGCCGCCGAGGACGCGCCCCCCGACGGTGAGCGCCATGCCGCGCGACCCGAGGAAGCAGTACTCCTCGGAGAGCCCGAGCGCCGGTCCCCACTCCGCCTCCACCCCGAACGACGCGAGGGTCCGGATGACCCCGTGGCCGAACCGTGGGTAGGCGTGCACGAAATCCCGACCGACCCGGGGGTCGCTTCGTGGGAGCACGATCGACCACACGACGTCGCCGTCGCCGAGGAGCACGCCGGTCCCGCCGGTCGACCGGCGGAACACGGGGAGCCCGAGCGCCCGCGCCCGGCGGGCGGCGGGCGTCGCCATCGACTGGCCGACCCCGAGGGAGAGCGCCGGGGCGGACACCCGCGCCACGCGGACCTTCGGATGGCCGAGGGCGAGGTCCGCCCGGTCGCGGGCGTCGTTCTCCGCGGGCTCGACGAGGCCGTCGTCGACGAGCTCGATCCCGGGGGGGTTCACGCTGGCGCTAGGGGTGGCGGAAGAGAAAAAGGCCGGTGTCGGGAAGCGATATGTGACGGAGCCGGTTCCTGGGCCATGGCCGAGCTCGCGAAGTTCGCCCTCCACCCGGGCGACCCCGCCCCCGATTTCGCCCTGCCGGGCGTCGATGGCCGAACCTGGCAGCTCGCCGACTTCGGCGATGCGAAGTACCTTGTCGTGACGTTCTGGTGCAACCACTGCCCGTACGTGCAGGGCTGGGAGGGCCGCGCGATCGCGCTCGCGAAGGAGTACGCCGGGCGGGGGGTCCGGTTCGTGATGATCAACGCGAACGACGCCGCCGCCTATCCGGACGACTCGTTCGACCGGATGAAGGAGCGGGCGACCCAGAAGGGGTACCCGTTCCCGTACCTGCGCGACGAGAGCCAGGCGACCGCCCACGCCTACGGGGGGCTCGTGACCCCGCACCCGATGCTGTTCGGGCCGGACCGGCGGCTGATCTTCCAGGGCCGGATCGACGACCGGCACGACGACCCGGGCGCCGTCCACGAACGGTACCTCGCGAAGGCGATCGACGCCGCGCTGGCGGGTCGACCGGTCGTGCCCCCCGAGGTGGCCGTCCTCGGCTGCTCGGTCAAGTGGAAGATGTAGGACGGCGCGGCCGCCGAATCCGAACGCGGTCCTTCGCGGGGAGCGCCCGGACCTCCGCGGCCCGGCGTCCGTAGGCCGCGATCAGTTCCTCGGAGACGCCGGCCCCTTCGGAGTCCCGGCGCGCCGCGATCGCGGCCTTCCCCGCGAGCGCCCGCGCGAGCTTGCCGCGGAGGCGCTTTGGCGCGCCCTGCACCGTCGGGTGGAGAAACAGGAGCCCGTGGCGGGGCGGGGGAGCGCGGCCACGCAGGTGCTCGAAGAACGCCCGTTCGGCCCCGAGGACCTGGATCGTGCTCGCGGGCAAGCGAGCCAGCCGGTGGAGCCCGCCGGCCTGCGCGATCAGGCGCGCCGCGAGCGTTGGCCCGAGGAGCCCGGAGAGGTTGGGCGCGTGCCTCGGAACCGCCGTCTCGAGCGCGCGCTCGAGGCGGGTCCGGGTCGCCTCGGTCGCCAGGTAGAGTTCGGCGAGCGCGCGGCGCCCGGCGCGAAGGTCCGGGTCCGGTCCGGGAAGCTCGTCGGAGCTCGTGGGGTCCGGCGCCGTTCCGTCCACGAGGTGCCTCGCGATCGCCCGGACCTTCTCGTCCGGCACGTCCACGAGCTGCGGGGCGTCGCGGCTCGCCCAACTGGCGAGCCGCTCGCCGATCCGGTTCAGGGTTCCGTCGAGGTCGGCCGTGGCCCGGACCGCCTCTTCGAGATGGACGGCCGGGTCCCAGGCGTCGCGGAGCGCTCGCGCCGCGTCGGCGAGGAGCAGCTCGCGGAGCCGGCCGGACGCCCTCGGGGGACGGAACTCGGAGAGGTCGGGCCACGGACCGGGGACCGACCCGGCCGGCACCCCGAGCGAGGCGAGCCGACGGTCCGGGCTGACGAGCCCGCCGACCCCGTCGGTCGTCACGAGGTCGTCCTCCTCCGAGGTGGTCCGTCCGACGCGGCGGAGCTGGATGCGGGTCGCGAGGTCGTCGTCTTCCGATGGGAACAGCGCCGAACGCACGACCGTCCCGTCCTCGACCACGAACGCCCCGTACCAGGTCGTGACGACCTCCCGCGGAGCCCGACCGCCCGGCATCAGTCGCTCCGAAGCCCGCCGTTCACGTGGACGGTGGTGCCGGTGAGGTACGAAGCCTTCGGGGAGGCGAGGAAGGCGATCGCCTCTGCGACCTCGGCGGCGGTGCCGATCCGACCCAGCGGGATCGTGCGGCCCCGTTCGGCCCGACGTTCGGGACTGTCGCCGGCGAGGATCGCGGTATCGATGGAACCGGGCGCGACGACGTTGACGGTGATCCCCGGGGCGAGTTCCTTGGCGAGCGAGCGGGCGAGGCCGAGCAGCCCGGCCTTCGCCGCGGCGTAGTGGGCTCCGTTCGCGGAACCGGTGAACGCGAGCACGCTCGAGACGAAGATGATGCGGCCGGACGGGGAACGTCGAACGAGCGGGAGGAGCTCCCGGGTCAGCGAGAACGGGGCGAACAGGTTCACCCGAAAGCCGGCCAGCAGGTCGTCGTCGGTGGTCTCGAGGAACGTGGCGCGGTCGTACGCGCCGGCGTTGTTGACCAGAACGTCGAGGGAGTCCCACTCCTGCCCCACCCGGTCCACGACCGAGCGTACTCCCGCGGCGGACGCGAAATCGCCCGTCGCCACGAACGAGGCGCGGCCCGCGGCCCGAACCCGCGTCGCCTCCTCCTCGGCCTCCTTCGCGTGCTGGTGGGCGTGGATGGCCACGTCGAAGCCGTCCGCAGCGAGGCGGCGGACCGTGGCGGCCCCGATCCCCTGACCCCCACCGGTGACGAGGGCGCGCACGACGACGGCGACGCTCCCGCTCCCATAACCCCCCCGGAGGGTCGGTGCGCCCCGCCTTCTGTAAATATCGGACGCCGGTCCCGCGACGATGTCCGCCGCTTCCCCGCCGCTCGTCCGCCTGGACCGCCGTGGCCCGGTCGCCGTCCTCACGATCGACCACCCACCCGTCAACGTGCTGAGCGGACCCGTGCTCGACGAGCTGGTCGCTCGACTCGACGAAGTCCGTTCCGACGCCTCGCTCCGAGTCGTCGTCCTGTGCGGGGCGGCGGAGAAGGCGTTCGCGGCCGGCGCCAACATCCGGGAGATGGCGCCGATGGGGCCGGCCGACGCGCACGGGCACGGCTCCCGCGGGCAGGGGGCGACCGTTGCGATCGAGCGTCTTTCCGTTCCGGTGATCGCGGCCGTCCACGGTTCGTGTCTCGGCGGCGGGTGCGAGATCGCGCTCGCGTGCGACTTCGTGATCGCGAGCGAGGACGCGAAGTTCGGCCAACCCGAGGTCAACCTCGGGGTGATGCCCGGTTGGGGCGGGACCCAGCGACTGCCCCGGCGGGTCGGCGCGGGCCAGGCCCGATACTGGATCTACACCGGACGACCGGTCTCGGCGGCGGAGGCCCGCGACCAGGGCTGGGTGCTCCGGGTCGTTCCCCGCGATCGAGTCCTGCCGGAGGCGCTCGCACTCGCCGAAGAGCTCGCGGGCAAATCGGCCGACGCGCTCGCCGCCGCGAAGTTCGCCGTCCAGCTGGCGGTCGACCGGGGCCTCACGGAAGGGCTCGCCTACGAGCTCCGGCTCTGGGAGGCGCTGTTCGCCACCGCGGACCAGAAGGCCGGCATGCAGGCGTTTCTCGAGAAGCGCGGGTGGACGCCGGCGCCCCGTGACCCCGCGTCGACGATCCCGACGATTGCGGGCAAGTCCCCCGCGCCCGAGGATGCCCGCGCGAGCGGAAAGCGGAAGAACTGAGGCGCCTCCCCCGCCGACAGTGCCGCGGTGGCTCAGCTGGCAGAGCGGCTCCTTGGTAAGGAGCAGGTCGAGGGTTCGAACCCCTCCCGCGGCTCTTGGTGGTCCCGGCGTTCGCGCAGGACGATATGCGCTCGGCGCGCTCAGGTTGCGGGAAGTCGAGCGGCGTACACCTCGGCGAGGAACTTTGAATTGAGGCGGTAGGCCCGTCCCCGTCGTTCCCCTCGGGCTTCCACAATGCCGCCCCTTCGCAGCTCGTCGAGCGCGGCCCACACGGCCGGCGGGCTCAGCTTCGTCGGATTGGGGAAGTCGCCACGTCGGAACCACCCGCCGTCGCCCGCAAGCACCCACCGGAGCACCGAGCGAGTGCTCGGCCGCGTGAATCGATTGAGGATGGGGGCAAGGTTCGCCTGACGGTCAGCGAGACGATAGGCGTGCTCCATCTCCTTGACGAAGTAACGGATCCAGTGCGAGTAGTTCGATCCGGAATTGGTGGTCCCCAACATCTCGTAGTAATGGTCGCTGCTCCGGAAAAAGCGGAGGTCGAGTGGAACCGCCGAAATGCGTTTCAGACCGAGCTCCCGGAGGATCGCGGAATTGAGATAGCGCCCGATCCGGCCATTGCCGTCGCCAAATGGGTGGATCGCCTGGAACTCGGCGAAGAACAGTCCGGCGGCCACCGGGCCGGGGAAGTGGAAGCGATCCGTGCGATGCCACTCCAGCAGTGCGGTGAGCTCGGCTTCCACGCGGTCCGGTGGTGTCGGGAGGAATATCGGCCGTCCCGTTCCGGAATTGACGATGGAATTCTGCTCCGTCTTCAGACGTCCCGCGGGCGCGGACGTGAGCACCCCATCGAAGAGATCCCGATGCGTTTGTACGATTCCCCGGATGGAGAGTTCGGGAACTACGCCTCGCGCGAGGGCCCCGTACGCCTTCGCGAGTCGCAGAAAACCGTCCTCCGTGGGGGACGTTGGAGCACGGCCGTCGAGCATCTCGCGGGCCCGGTCCAACGCCACGACTTCGCCCTCCATCCGCAGGCTGGACACGGCGTTTCGAAGTCGCGCCACGCCCAACACGACCTGATGCAGCTGGGTCGACAGCAACCGGGTCTCGAGTCGTCCGTCCAGTCGCAGTATCTCGTTGGCGGGGCGGACGATGTCCTCTGTCCAGGGCACCGAAGGGCGAAAGCCGCGGGAGGTGTCTGGCTTCAGCGCCGGCATCAGGCGCTTATCAAATTTTAGATATATTACGGTTTATCGTAAGCCGGGTGAAGGATCGACCCGGGCTCACCCTCCGGACGCGACTTCCGAGCGGATGCCCCCGCCGGATCCGCTCCTACGAAGGCTCTGCCCAACTACGCGAGTTCCGCCCGATGGGGGGGAAGCGCACGCTGAGCGTGGCGGCGGGGGCTGACTCGGGGTGAGAGGCATGCGAGCCGGGAGCGGAATATCCGCTCGCTCAGACCCCACCGAGCAATCGTGCGGTTCTGGTGCGAAGTCGAACGACGGCGACGGAACAGCCCCATGGGAGCCTGAACTTTCCGGTCTTGCCCTCCCGCGGCTTCGTGACCCGACCCAACCGAGCTGACGGTCGCCGCGCGGGACGGTACGTCCGCGGCGCGCCTGGGACTCTCGGTACATTCCGTACCACCTGGGAAGGGATTCGCGACAGGGCGTCCGGTGCGGGCGTCCCCGGGAGGAATGCCTATTCCCTCGAGCTCGTGCCCCGGCCGTGATGGATAGGGGATCGCTCGAACGAGCGGCCGCGAGAGCCCGCGACTCCGGACGACCATACGTCGAGCTCCTCCGGGTCCCGTCGATGTCCGCCGGCGTCTGCGTTTTCGCCGTAGGATCGATCGACCGACAGAGCCCCCACGCGGAGGACGAGGTCTACTTCGTCGTCCGAGGTCGCGGCCGATTCCGTCAGGGTCGGGAGGACCGACCGGTGACGGCCGGCGATTTCTTGTTCGTTCCGGCCCGGGAAGTTCACTCGTTCCACGAGGTCGAGGAGGAGCTGGTGGTCGTCGTATTTTTCGCCCCGGCCGAGAGCCCGGGGGCGTAGGCTCACCGTGTCCGGGAGAGCGGCAGGCCCGATCTCCCGCGCTGCCCGACCGCGGCCCGGAGGTGAGCGACGCCGCCTAGTTTCGATGGGAGGGTCCGGCGCGGGGTACCCCGGGAGCCCCCGAACGGGGCCCCCGGGGCGGAATCGGTTCAGCCGATCACGAAGCGCGCGATCTTTCCCGTCCACGTGGTCGCCGAGAAGCGCTCCCGGAGGTGGAAGCGCGAGGCGAGCCCGTAGGCGGTCGGGGCGAAGATGAGCACCCCGAAGATGAGCGCCAGCATCAGGTCCCCGCCGGGGTCCGTGTAGCCCGAGGAGATCCCCCAGTAGTTGCCCGTCGCCGAGAGGTTGCCGAACCCCCAGATGAACATCATGATCGTTGCGGCGGCGATGGCGGCCGGCCGCTGGAAGAGCCCGATCAGGAGCGCGGAGCCCGCGGCGGTCTCGCCGACCGCAACGAGGACGCCGAACAGGAGCCAGTTGTTGCTGAGGACGTCGACCCCGTACCCCTGGACGATCCCCTGCAGCTGGCCCGAGCTCAGCAGGGCCCACTTCAGGATCCCGTCGAACAGAAAGATCGCTCCGAAGAGCATCCGGGCCGCCGAGAGCACTTCCGTGGAGTTGAAGCCGAACCCGCCCTCGTGCCCCACGGAGACCTCCGTGGTCGTCTCAGAACGCTTCGCAATCGCAACGTCGCGGATTCCACCCATCTCTCCGGCCATGTCCGTTACCTGGGTGGGCCAGGTGGAACGCGAGGGTATCCATCCTCGGTGAACCGGGCTTGACGGTCCTCGACGGAAGGCCGATGGTGAGCGCAGTCGACGACGAACGCCCGGCGCCCCCGGGGCCGTCGTCGGGGCGGGGCTTCCAAGGCGCGACCACCGGCGCGCTTTATGGCACGGGACACCGTCGGGACGCCCGACCTCTGATGCGGCCGCCCCTTCGCACGCCGAATCCTGGAACCGCGCTCCTCCTCGTGGTGATTGTGGCCGCCGTCGTCGTGGCCTCGGTGGTGGCGTACCGACCGATGTCCACCGAGCCCGCGGCGTCGGCGACCCCCCACTCGTTCGGGTCCACGACGATCTCGTCGTGCACCGAGAGCGCCCTCTCGTCGGCCATCGCGGCGGGCGGGAACGCCACTTTCGGCGTCAGCTG
>DASYOF010000193.1:0-3530 GCA_036007995.1 Thermoplasmata archaeon | reverse complement strand
CAGCTGTCCGCTCCCGAGTACGTCAAGGTCGCCGCCCGGCAGCCCCGACGGGCGCTCGAAGCGTATGCGCTCGATGCCCGGGGTCCGGCGGAGCCCATCCGGGCGTGCCACCTCTCCGTCCACCTCTCCGGCACGCTCGCCCCGCTCGCCGAGTACCGCGACTCGCTCGGTCTCGGCGAGGAGGCGAAGCTCCTCGAGGTTCCCTCGTACTTCCCGCCCGAGAACCGTCTCCTCTTCTTCGACAAGGGCGTGACGACCCGCTTCGAAGAGCTCCAGTCCGACCCGGCCGCGATCGGCCGGATCGCCGACCGGCTCGCGGAGGTGCTCGAGAACCTGCCGGTCAAGACGGCGGTGTTCTTCCCGTCGTTCGACCTGCTCGAGCGGGTCCTGGCGGCCGGCCTCGCCGGGGCGCTTCCTCCGAACGCCGTGATCGAGAGCCGACGGCTCCCGATGGGCGACCTCTGGCGCTCCATCGAGGGGTTCAAGAAGGAGCCGGGCGGGGGGGTCCTCCTCGGGGTCACGGGGGGCCGGATCGCCGAGGGCGTCGACTTCCCGGACGACGAGCTCGAAGCGGTCGTCGTCGTGGGGATCCCGTACCCGCGACCGAGCGCGAAGCGCGAGGCGCTCCGGGCGTACCTCGACTCCACGGTCGGACACGGCTGGGAGTACGCGGTCGAGGCGCCCGCGGAGCGCGCGATCCGCCAGGCGCTCGGCCGGATGATCCGGTCGGAGAACGACCGGGGAATCGGCGTGATCCTCGACCGACGGGCGGAGACGTTCGCCGCCTCGCTGCCCGGCCTCGCCCCGCTCGGCGACCTCGCCGCGGTGGCGCGCGGCTTCTACGGCCGTCGCAGCCGGTGGAACCGCCCGACGGCGATCCCCGCGGGGAAGCCGTAAAGAGGCCGACCGCCCCCGGGTCGCCGGACGATGATCATCACCCGCACGCCGCTCCGGATCTCGTTCGCGGGCGGGGGGACCGACCTCCCGTCCTACTACCGGAACCACGGCGGGGGGGCCGTCACCAGCGCCGCGATCGACCGGTACGTCCACGTGCTCGTCAACGAGAAGTTCGACCAGTCGATCCGGATCGCGTACTCCCGGACGGAGAACGTCGAGAAGCTCGACGACCTGCAGCATGGGCTCGTCCGAGAGGCGATGCGCCGGACCGGCGTCACGGACTCCCTCGAGGTCCACACGATCGCGGACATCCCCGGCGAGGGAACGGGACTCGGCTCGTCGTCGAGCCTCACGGTCGGGCTCCTGAACGCGCTCTACGCCCACCGGGGGGTCCTGAGAGACCCGGCCGAGCTCGCGGAGGAGGCGTGCCAGATCGAGATCGACGACCTGCACGGCACGCTCGGCAAGCAGGACCAGTACATCGCGGCGTTCGGCGGGCTCCGACATTTCGAGTTCCGGCCCGACGACACGGTCCGGACGACGCCGATCCCTCTGGCCGCGAAGGAGCGAGAAGCGTTCTCCCAGCACATCTCGCTGTTCTACACCGGGCTCACCCGGAAGGCCGAGGGGATCCTCAAGGGCCAGGACGCCCGGACCGAGGTGAACCTCGAGTCGCTCGGCGCGATGCGGACGCTCGCCGACCGGACCCGGGACGCGTTCCTCGCCCGGGACTGGGCGGCCGTCGGCTCGTTGCTCGACGAGGGCTGGCGGCTCAAGCGGACGCTTTCCTCGGGGATCACGAACGAGCAGATCGACGGGATCTACGACCGGGCGAAGGCGGCGGGCGCCTGGGGCGGGAAGATCACCGGCGCCGGCGGCGGCGGGTTCCTGCTCATCGTGCACCCGCCCGAACGGCATTCTCAAATAGCGACCGCTTTGTCGCCGATGCGGCGGCTCCCGGTGCGCATCACACCGGAAGGTTCTCGCATCCTGTTCGTCGGCCGGTGAGGGTGGGACGATGGAGATCGGACCGTACGTCCGGCGCTACGTCGAGGAGACCCACGCGGCGCTCGCCGACCCGTACCTCGCCGCGGCGATCGAGCGGATCGTGCCGGTGCTCCTGGCCGCCCGCGCCGCGGACCGGACGATCTACTTCTTCGGCAACGGCGGGAGCGCCTCGACGGCCTCGCACTTCGTCGTCGACATCGGCAAGGCGACGATCCGCGGCGACAGCCGACGGTTCAAGTGCGTCGCGCTCGTCGACAACGTCGAGACCCTGACCGCGTGGGCGAACGACAGCGAGTACGCGAAGGTGTTCAGCGAGCCGCTCGCCACGCTCGCGACCGCCGGCGACGTGGCGTTCGGGATCTCGGGCAGCGGCAACTCCCCGAACGTCCTCGAGGCGATGCACGTCGCCAAGCGGCTCGGCCTCCGGACGATCGGGCTCACCGGGATCGGTGGCGGGAAGCTGAAGGCGGCGGTCGAGATCCCGGTCGTGGTTCCGTCGAACTCGATGCAGCACGTCGAAGACGTCCACCTGCTGATCTGCCACCTCCTGACGGCGTACCTCCGGGACGAGGCCCCCGCGCCCCCCGGCCGATGACGGTCCGAGTCCGCGATTACATGGTGCTCGAGGTCGAGCACCTCGAGGAGGCGACGACCGTCGGCACCGCGATCGACCGGCTCTCGCGGAGCCGCCATCACGGACTGCCCGTCACCGACGCCGCCGGGAAGCTCGTCGGGTTCGTCAGCTCGAAGGAGCTCCTCCGGAACTCGATGCGGCGCGGCACGCCGCTGCGCGACATCATCCGGACCGGCACGTATACCGCGACGCCGGACATGGCGCTCGACGACGTCGCTCGGATCATGTTCCGCTTCGGGCTCCGCGACCTCCCCATCACCGACGAGGCGGGCCGGCTCGTCGGGGTGATCTCGAACCTCGACATCGTCCGGTCGCACTTCGAGCGGGCGTCGCCCGCGAAGTCCGAGACGCTGAAACACCTCCTCTCCGAGCGGTACGGCCTTCCGTTCTCCAGCCGGCGGGGGCTCGTGCCGATCGCCCGGCTCCGCCCGACCCAGTGGAAGGTGTTCGAGGACGAGCTCGAGGGGCGCCGGTACGAGCTCGAGCGCGGGTTCGCCGAACCGGTGCTCGTCGTCCAGAAGGGCGACCAGTGGATCCTGGTCGACGGCCACCACCGCGCCCTCGCCGCGCAGGAGATGGGGCTCGCCCAGCTGCAGGCGTTCATCCTGACTTGCGACAAGCCGGACGAATTCGCCGGCTTCGAGACCGGCCTCGAACGGGTCGCGCGCGAGCACCACCTGAACAGTCTCGCGGACATCGAGATCGACCGCTCGGCCCATCATCCGCTCCTGGAGGTCACGACCCAGCTGATCCGTCGGTTCGAGCCGGACGACCCCGCCGGGACCGCTCCCCCACCGGCGTGAAACCGTCGGGGCGCGCGATTCGTACACTAGGGATATCAAGCGACCGCTCGTCGCGCGACCGGCGCGAATCGATGCCGGTCACCGCTCGGTCCCGGACGGCGCGTCCGAGCGCCCACCGGCGGAAGGCGAGGTCGTTTCTCGCTCTCGGCCTCATCCTGCTCGTCTGCGCCGCGTTCCTGCACGCCGCG
>DASYOF010000192.1:0-6705 GCA_036007995.1 Thermoplasmata archaeon | reverse complement strand
AGTTGGAATCGGACGGTCTACCGCGTCGCCTTCAGCGAGATCGGCCTTCCCCATCAGACCAACTGGACGGTGACCGTCGGGGGAGCCGCCTCCACGACCAACGCCTCGTCGACCCTCGTCGTCGAACCGAACGGCACGATTCCCTACTCCCTCGGCAATGTGCCCGGCTGGCGGGCCAACGCGTACAACGGCACCGTCAACGTCTCCGGGGGCCCGACCAGTGTCATCGTTTTCTGGACGGAGCAGGAGTACTCCGCGTCGGTCGTCGAGAGCGGACTCCCCGTCGGGGTCCAGTGGTCGGTCAGCATCGACGGAGCCCCGGCCGCCTTCTCCGTGACCGCTTCGACGACCGACTCCATTGGCTTCGAGCTGGGCAACGGCTCTCACACGTACCGCCTCGGAGATGTGGCCGGTTGGCGGGCGGACCAGTACGCGGGACCGATCGCCGTCAATGGCGGGCCGACGAGCGCCGACGTCGCGTGGACCGAGGTCACCTACTCCGTCGTCATCTCCGAGGTAGGCCTCCCGAACGGAACCAGCTGGGCGGTCATCCACACGAACACGACGAACCGCTCCACGGGCCCGACCGTGGGATTCCAAGCGGGGAATGGCTCGGCCTCGTTCAACATCTCGAACGTGCCCGGCTGGAGGGCGGAAGAGTACAACCTCACGATCCCCGTGAACGGGGCGACGGCGACCGCGACCGTCCCGTGGACCCGCGCAACGTACACGCTGACGCTCGTGACGAGCGGCCTCCCGGTGGGGGACACCTGGACCGCGTTCGTGAACGCCTCACGACAGCTCTCGAGCTCCGGAATGACGCTTGCCATCGACGGCCTCTCGAACGGCACCTACGCGCTTTCGGTCGGGTCCCCCGCGACCGGCTACGCCCCGGTCAGCGTTCCTTCCGAGGTGACGATCGCCGGGACTTCCCGGTCTCTCAACGTCTCGTTTGTCCCCTCGCCCACCAATCGGCCCCCGAGCGATGCGCTCCTCGTCTTGGTCGCCCTGGGGCTCGTGGCGATCGTCGTCGTGGTCTCCTTGTTGATCGTCCGCGCCTTGCGTACCCGACGACGACCCCCGCCCGCCCGCTCCGATCTCGGCTCCGGATCGCAACGTCCGTCGGCGTCCGGGGATACCTCCGGCGAGAGCACGCAAAAATCCTAGCGGAACCCGACCCCGACACGGTGTCCCGCCACAGTTCGGTCGCGCGGTCGGTCGGGCACCGACCTGAACTCCCGGAGCGCAAGGGTCCACCAACCCGAGCCGAACCGTCGGCCGGTTCCGTCCGGTCGTTGGCTCGGGTACGAAATGACGGACCCACGGAGATGGGATGGTAGAGAAGTCTTCGCGGCGCGGGCTGGTCCAAGAGCGCGGTACGGAAATCCAGAGTTGAAGCTGGCCGACGCGAGCGGTTGAGAGGGAGGGGGAACGGGCCCTCCCCGGGCGTGTTCGTCTACTTGCGGGACTTCTTCCCCGACTTCTTCGCGCCCTTTCGTCCGGCCGACTTCCCTTTTGCCTTCGCCTTTCCCGCCATGGCTGTAAGATTCCGCATTCGACCGTACTATATCGGCTAGGCGACTGAGCGAATCGGCGCGGGTCCGAGCGCTCGGAGCGCGGGGGGAATCCGGTTTCCGGTGGACGAATCAGTTCGCCGCAGCGCGCCTGCGGATCGATTTCGCTCGTCCGAGATCGATCCTCGGCCCGCGTCCGCGGTGGCGGGCGCCACCGCGGGCCCGTTCACGCCAACTTACGCCGTTACCCGCGCCGCCCCGAGGCGCATCGACGCGAGCGCGGTGCCCCCGATCGTGCGGGTGAGCGGCGCATCGGCGTGCCCACCGAGGTGGCCGCGGTCGGCGTGGTCGCCCGGGCTGCCGGTCATGTGGTCGGGCACGAACAGGATCCCCTTCGGGCTCACGAAGTGGTTCCCGAGCGGCGAGATCTTGCCCGAGAACAGGTTGAGCGTCCCGATGAGCGGGTTCCCGTTGTCGGACGGCTCCCCGACGAACACGGTCCCCGCCGGCCACCCGGTCGTGCTGAGCGCGGTGATCGTGCCCGAGCTTCCGTCGACGACGTAGAGGGTCCCGTGAGCGGAGGTCGCCACCGCGAACCCGTCGATCGGCGGGAGGTTGCCGGAGACGTTGTCCGTCAGGTTGAGCTCGTGGAGCCAAACTCCCGCCCCGAACGAGTGGGCGAAGATGACCTTCCCATCGGCCTGGCTGACCGTCGCGAGGTCGCCGGCGAACCGCGGACTCACCGTCGGCATCACCGCGTTGGTGTCCGGGTCCGTGAGGGCGAGCCGGACCATCGTCGGGCCGCGGGCCGTCGCCCAGCTGTTGTCCGAGAAGATTGGCGTCAACTGCGCGACGCGGGTCGTCGGGTGGAGGGTCACGAGATACTCGGCCGCCTGGGTCGTGTCGTTCGGGTTCGAGTGCGTCGTGTAGATGAGCCCGTTCCAGATCGCAATGCTGTCGGTTCCGCCGTTCCCCGAGACCGCGGGGTTCGGCGCGTAGTTGTACCGCGTCACGGTGCCACTGCCCGGGGAGATCACGTTGATGCCGGAGTTGTCGTCCTCGTTCACGGTCGCGATCAAGCGGTCGTGGGCCGGGTCGGCCGTGAGGCCGTCGACCTTGCCCGGAACCGAGATCGACTTCACGAGCACGCCGAGCGCCGGGTCGTAGCCGACCACGGTGCTGTTGGTCGGACCGCCGGGGGTGCCCGGCGTTCCGTTCGGGTTGATCCCGTTCTGGTAGGCGGTCCAGACGAGCGGGCGGCCCCAGTCCAGGCTCGGGGTCGAGAGGTAGGTGATGTCGTCCGGTCCTTTCGCGCCGCTCGGCGGGCTCGAGACGAACACCGACCCGGGCAGCGTCTTCGGTGGCGCGTAGGCCATGACCGGGACCACGTGGTCCCCGTGGATCCCGACGACCGCTTGCGGCGCCGAGCCGCCGACGGTGCCGGCGACCGTCACCACGAGCAGGAACAGGGCGCTTCCCCAGACGATTCCTCGCGTACTCGAAGGCTTCATCGGACTCGAAGTTCGCCGATGGCGCAAATACTCTCGACTCGAAGAATAGGGAATTGGCGTAGTGGGCCAGCCATGTCCGGACGAATCCACCATCCGCCGGCCGCGAACGCCGGGAATCGCTCCCAAGTTCGCGTCGCGGGCCGCCGACCCTCCGAGCGACGGCATCAGGGTTATCCGCGATGGCCGATACGAATCGGGCGAGGGAGACGTTGACGGACGGGACGACCCCGACGGCCGTCGAAGTCCGGGTCGAGTTCAAGCCCGGCGTCCTCGACCCCGAGGCCGCGAGCATCGAGAAATCGCTCGGGCTGCTCGGAATCCCGGAAGTCTCCCACGTCAGCACCGCTCGCGTCTACCGCCTGGAGTTCGGTACCGTCTCTCTCGCCGAAGCGGAGCGGCTCGCGGCGCGCGCCGTCGACCGTCTCCTCGCGAACCCGGTCATCCACCGCGTGACGATCACGCCCGCCCGCGGACCGTAGGCCGATGGCGCGTCGGTCGGCGGTCGCGGCGGCCGAGTGGGCGGAGGACGTCGCGACGGTCCCCATCCGGTCGGGGCGGTCGGCCACCGAAGCCCGCTCCCGGGCGGGGCTCGCGTTCTCCCCGTCGGAGTGGACGCGGCTGCGCGCGTACTTCCGCGCGGAAGGGCGGGAGCCGACGGACGTCGAGCTGGCCGGGCTCGCGCAGAGCTGGAGCGAGCACTGTTCGTACAAGAGTTCCAAAGTCTGGATCAAGCGGGCGTTCCGGGGGCTGAACCCCCCGCGCCGCGTGCTCGGGACCGGCGACGCGGGCGTTCTCGCGTTCGACGAGGGATACGCCTACGCGATCCGGGCCGAATCGCACAACCACCCGTCGGCCGTCGAGCCGTACGGCGGGGCCGCGACGGGCATCGGCGGCATCCTGCGCGACGTGCTCGCGGTTGGCGCGAAGCCGATCGCGCTCGCCGACCCGCTGTTCTTCGGGCCGATCGACGGGACGGTCGGAAAGCTACCGAAGGGGGTCCGCCCGGCGCGATGGCTGATGTCCGGTGTGATTGCAGGGATCCGGGATTATGGAAACCGCGTCGGTGTGCCCACGGTAACCGGGAGCATCTCGTTCGACCCGTCGTACTCCGTGAATCCGCTCGTGAACGTTGCCTGCCTCGGCTTTCTCCCCCGGGACCGCTTGCAACCGAACCGGGCGTACCGCGCCGGGGACCGGCTCGTCCTCGTCGGAGGTTTGACCGGCCGGGACGGGATCGGCGGCGTCGCGTTCGCAAGCCAGCGACTCACGGCCCGCAGCGAGGACGAGTCGCGCGGCGCCGTCCAGCTCGGCAACCCCATCATGAAAGAGCCGCTGATCCAGGCCTGCCTCGAGGCGTTCGACCGCGAGCTCGTCCGCGGGGTGAAGGACCTCGGCGGTGGGGGTCTCGCCACGGCCGCGGGGGAGCTCGCGTACGCGGGCGGGTTCGGCATGACGATCGACCTCGACCGCGTCCCGCTCCGGGAGTCCGGGGTCCGGCCGTGGGAAGTATGGATCTCGGAGTCGCAGGAGCGGATGATCCTCGACGTCCGACCGGACGACCTCGAGACGCTGCTCGCGATCTTCCGTCGGTACGACGTGCCCGCGACCGCCGTCGGCACCGTGACGGCCGGCCCGTACGAAGAGATCCGGTGGAACGGCGCGCCGGCGGCGAAGCTTCGCCTCGCGTTCCGGGTCGACCCGCCGCTGCTCACCCGTCCCCGCAAGACGCGGCGCCGAGTCCGTCGCCGCACCCCGAAGGTACCGGATACGGAGATCGACCGGCTCTGCGAGGAGTTGCTCCTCGCCCCCGAGTCGGTCTCGCGCGAGTCGATCCTCCGCGTGTACGACCATACCGTCGGCGGCCGGACCTCGGTCGCGGGACTGCACGGGAGGGTCGAATCGCCGAGTCACGGGGACGCCGCGATCCTCCGCCCCCGGGCCGAGAGTTGGCGGGGGATCGCTGCGACCGTTGCCGCCCAGCCGTGGGCGTGCCGGGAAGATCCGGCCCGGGGCGCCGAGTGGACGGTCGAAGAAGCGGCCCGCAATCTGTACGCCGTCGGGAGCCGCCCGGACGCGCTGACGGATTGCCTCAACTTCGGCAGCCCGGAGGACCCGTTCGTGATGGGCGACTTCGTCGCGGCGGTCGACGGGCTCGCCAAAGCCGCCCGCTCCCTCGGACTGGCGGTGCCGAGCGGCAACGTCAGCTTCTACAACGAGGGCCTCGGCGCGGCGGTCCCGCCGACCCCGGTGCTGTTCGCGACCGGCCTGCTCGACGACCTCCGCCGCGCCGTGACCTCCGACCTGAAGGCGATCGGGGACCGGCTGTACCTCGTCGGCCACTCCTCCCCCAATCTTGGGGGTTCGCTCTACGCCCGGCGACGCGAGATCGCCGGGATCCCCATCCCCCCGACCGACCCCCCGCTCGTCCGCCGGATGGGCGACCGGCTGCTCGGCGCGATGTCCCGAGGATGGGTCCGCGCGGCGCACGATGTTTCCGATGGGGGCCTCGCGGTCACGCTGCCGGAGATGGCGTTCGGGGGCATGCTCGGCTTCCAGGTCTCGCTCGACGCGACGGGCCTCGCCGGACCCGGCGTCGCGCTCGCGTCGGAGGGCGCGTCCCGGTGGGTCGTCGAGGTCGCCGCCGACGCCGGAAACGAGTTCGAGCGGGCGTTCCGCGGGCTCCCGGTCCGGGCGCTCGGCGAGGTCACCGATGGCGGCGGCGAGCTCCGATGGCGCGGAAAGTCGCTCGCCACCCTCCATCTCGCCGAGCTGTACAGCCGCTGGCGCGCCGGGTTCGACGGGCTCGGCCGTCGATGACGACCGCGCTCGTCTCGGGCGGCAAGGACTCCGTCTACTCGGCGTACCTCGCCGACACCCAGGGTCTCGAGGTCGACGAGCTGGTCACGATCGCGCCCGAGGACCCGGACTCGTTCCTGTTCCACACGCCGAACGTCGGCCTCGTCCGATGGATCGCCGAGGCGTGGGGGAAGCGGCACCGGGCGATCCCCGTCACCGGCTCGGGCGAGTCGGCCGAGACCGAGGCGCTTCGCGGGGCGCTCGCCGGCTCCCACGAACCGGTCGTCGCGGGCGCGATCGCGTCCGCCTACCAGTGGACTCGGTTGCAGAAGTTGACGTTCGAGCTGGGGCGTCCGCTCTACACGCCGCTCTGGGGGAAGGAGGCCGGGCGCGTCGTCCGCGAGGAGATCTCCGCCGGCCTCGACATCCGCATCGTCCAGGTCGCGGCGGAGCCGCTCGGTCCCGAGCTGGTCGGCCAGCGTCTTGACCTTCCGAGATTGACCGAGCTGGAGCGGATCAGCGCCGAGGTTCGACCGATCCAGGTCGCCGGCGAGGGCGGAGAGTACGAGACGCTGGTGGTCGATGCGCCGTTCTTCCGGTCGACGCTCGTGCTCGAAGGGGAGCGGGTCGAGCGGCGGGGCGGCGCGACCCGAATGACGATCGGCGGGGCGCACCTCGCGCCGAAGCCCGAACCGCTTTAGCTCGAGTACCGCTCGGCGCGGCATGGCCCCGGAGCGCGGGAGCGGACCGGCGACGGCGGCGGTCGCGCGCCTCGGAGACCGGCGGGCTCGCCCGCGCGTCCGGTGGGTCGCGAGGTTGACGGGGAGAACCCCGGCCGAGGTCGAGGAGGCTCTGCGCGGGATCGACGAGCATCTCGACGAGGT
>DASYOF010000191.1:0-8429 GCA_036007995.1 Thermoplasmata archaeon | reverse complement strand
GATTTCTTCAGGCTCTCGATGACGAGACCGTCGATCTCGTCCTGCGAGTAGCCGCCGTGGAGCTTGAGGCCGGCCGCGACGTTCCCGTAGATCGACATCGTCGGGAAAACGTTCGGGCGCTGGAACACCATCCCGATCTTCCGGCGGATCTCGGTCGGGTCCTCCTGGTAGACGTCCTGGCCGTCGAGGAGCACCTTCCCCTCGGCCCGCGCCTTCGGTTGGGTCTCGTGGATCCGGTTGAGGCACCGGATGAACGTCGATTTCCCGCAGCCGGACGGGCCGATGATCGCGGTCGCCTGCTTGTCCGGGAACGAGAGGGAGATGTCCTGGACGGCGTGGGTCTTGCCGTACCAGGCGTTCAGGTGCTCGACGATCAGCTTGTTGTCGGTCATCCGACCCTCCCTCCGAACCGGTTGCGGAGCGCGACCCGTGCTCCCACGCTAATCAGGAGCATCATAAGGACGAGGATGAGCGCCGAGCCCCAGGCGAGCGCGGTCCAGTTCGGGTACTGGGCGGAGGCGAACTGGTAGATCAGCACCGGGAGCGCCGGGGTCCAGCCGGAGAGCCCCGTGATCGTGCCGGTCGTGAACCCCACGGTCAGGAGCAGCGGGGCCGTCTCGCCGCCCGCCCGGGCAACCGCGAGGAGCGAACCGGTGATCACTCCGCCGCGGCCGGCGGAGAGGACGATCCGGAGGATGGTCCGGTGGCGAGGGATGCCGAGGGCGAGCGACGCCTCGCGGATCGACGTCGGCACGAGTCGGAGCGCTTCCTCCGACGTCCGCGCGACGACCGGGATCATGATGACGGCGAGCGCGACGGCGCCCGTGTAGCCCGAGATGATGCTGAAGGAGGTGATCCATCCTTCCTGGGCGAAGAAGTAGAAGATCCCGAAGACGAACACGCCGATGACGATCGACGGGATGCCGGTCATGACGTCCGCGAGGAACCTGGCGGGACGGGCGAGCGGACGGTCCTCGAACTCGGAGAGGTAGATCCCGCCGAGGATGCCGATCGGGAGCGCGATGAGGGAGGCAAGCGCCACGAGGAGGAGCGTCCCGACGATGGCGTCCTGCACGCCGCCGGTCGGGCAGACGGTCCCGACGCCGGGGTTGCACGGCGGCGGCGGGTTCTTCAGGAAGAAGTCCGGGTTGATCGCGCCGGCCCCGTTCACGAAGCATTCGTAGAGGATGCTCGCCAGGGGGAGCAGCATCACGATGACCGCGGCGGCGCAGAGGCCGAGGAGGATGCCGCTCTTCACGCGTCGCCGGCGGCGCTTCGGCGGCCTCATAGCGTGGCCCTCCCGAACCGGCTCATCGAGCGGAGCATCAGGCGTGCGACGACGTTCACGAGCAGCGAGAGCGCCATCAGGATCAGTCCGAGCTCGACGAGCGCCGCCCGTTCGAGCGGGAGCGCGTTCCCGAAGTTGAGGGCGATCTTGCTCGAGAGCGTCGCCCCGGGGTCGAGGAGCGAGGTCGCGACGTTGTCCGAGTTGCCGATCGTCATCGCCACCGCCATCGTCTCGCCCATGGCGCGGCCGAGCCCGAGAATGGTGGCGCCGAAGATCCCGGCCCGCGCGTAGGCGAGCGGACCGAGACGCGTCGCCTCCCACCGGGTCGCCCCGAGGGAGAGCGCCGCCTCCCGCTGGCTATCCGGGGTCGCCCGGAGCGCCTCCCGGCTCACCGAGGAGATCGTCGGGAAGATCATGATGGCGAGGATGATCGAGGCGGTGAGGACGCTCGCCCCGCTCTGGCTCCCGGCGTGCGCCGCGAACAGGGGGGACCAGCCGAGGTACTTGCCGAGGAACGGGAACACCGAGACCCGCATGTACGGGACGAGGACGTAGAGCCCCCAGAGCCCGAAGACGACCGACGGCACCGCGGCGAGCAGGTCGACGACCGAGGCGACGGGGGTCCGCAGCCAGGGGGGCGCGAGCTCGGCGAGGAACACCGCCGCTCCGAGGGAGACCGGGACGCCGATCAGGAGCGCGATCAGGCTGGTCTCGAGCGTGCCGGAGATGTACGCGACCGCGCCGAAGTGGATCGGCGGAAAGCTCGGGTCCCACGTCCGGCCGACGAGGAACCCCGGACCGAACTGGATCAGCGCCGGCCACGACGCCTGGGCGACGATGATCACGAGCAGGACGGGGAGTCCGACGAGGGTCAGTCCCGCCGCGAACGAGAGCCAGCCGAACGTCGTGTCCGCGATCCGGGCGCGCTGCCGGCGCCCCGGGTCGCTCGCGCGGGGGGAAGGGGTTTCGGGGGCGGGCCCCGGGGCGCCGGGGATCGGGCGGTCGCCCGAGCCGGTACTGTCCGGAGCCTCCCCCATGCGGCGACCGTCCCGACGGGGTCTCCGCTAGTGCGACTGCAGCGTCTGTCCGTTGTACAGGACGCTGTTGATCGCGGCTTCGTCGCTGGCGACCACGTTCGACGGCAGCGGGACGTACGAGAGCCCCGCCGAGTAGTTCTGCCCGGTCGTCACGGCCCACCAGAGGAACTCCACGACGCCCTGCGCGTGCGAGTGGCTCTCGCTCGAGCCGTAGACCGCTCCGAGGTCCGAGTAGACCATCACGTAGGAGAACGTCGCTAGCGGGTAGGTCGTGGCGCCCGGCTCGTTGAGGATCGAGACGGAGTCCCATCCCGCTTCCGCGTTCGCCGCCGGGAAGGCCGACGCCTGGGCCGCCGCCGCCGCCGTGTTTGTCTCGTTCGGCAGGACGTAGGTGGTCCCCGGGTTCTGGATCGCGCCGTACGAGAGCCCGTTCGTGATGGCGTACGCCAGGTCGACGTAGCCGATCGAGTTCGGGTCGGACTTGACCGTCCCCGCGACGCCGAGCGAGCCGCTCGCCTTCACGCCGGTCGGCCAGGTGACGGACGTCGCCGCCCCGACCTTCGACTTCCAGCTCGAGTTCTCGAGCGTGAGCCAGCTCGTGTAGACGTACGTCGTCCCGCTCGAGTCCGCCCGCTCGACGACCGTGATGTTCGCGCTCGGCAGCTTCGCGCCCGGGTTGATCGAGGCGATCGCGGCGTTGTTCCACGTCGTGATCTGGCCGAGGTAGATCCCCGCGAGGACGCCCCCCGTGAAGTTCAGGCCCTTCGAGATCCCGGCGATGTTGTAGATGACGGCGACCCCGGCGACGAGCTCGGGGATCGTCAGCACCGTGGAGCCCGACGGAAGGGCGCTCACCTGGGTGCTCGACAGCGGCGCATCGGAGGCGCCGATGTCGACCGTCTTCTGCGTGAGGTCGGTGACTCCCGCTCCGCTTCCGACGCTGTTGTAGTTCAACTGGCCGCACGAGTACTGGCTCGCCCAGAGGGTCATCAGGGGGGCGGCGAGGCTCGAGCCGGCGCCGGCGATCGTCTGGCCGGTGCCCGCCGGGCACGCCGACGTCGCGGCGGTCTTCTTCGTGAACCATCCGGCGTAGGCGCCGTAGCCCACGACGGCGACCACGATGACCAGGATCACGACGACCGCGATGATCGCCATGCTGCTCGACGACGACGATTTCGGCAGCTTGCTCTTGTCGGAGGCGCTCGTGCTGCTCGTCGTATTGGTGTTCGGGTTCGTTCCACTTGCGTTGTTCGCACTCATTCGGTTTGTTCCTCCCGGTCGGTTTCCCTATTTGGGGAGAGGTAGGTCGGAGGCGCGGCTGTCGGAGGCCAGCGTCGGCCGGACGGTGACCCGGTCCGACGGCGGCACGGCGAGCTGCGCGATGTCCTGGGCGTAGGCGGTGATCCGGTCGAGCGATTCGATCAGGAGGCCGAGGTTCGCGATGACGCTCGGGGGGATCGAGCTCGTGAGGCCGCGCGTCCAGAACCTCTCACGGAGCGCGGCACCGGTCTCGTGGAGCGCCTCGCCGGCGTCGACGACCAGGTTCGCATCGGTCGGGTCGCGCGCCTCGGCGACCCGGCAGGCGAGCTCGAGGTGGTCGACGACCTGCTTGTGGTAGGCGGTCAGGGCGCGGTACGTCGCGTCCGGCAGGTTCGCCTCGCGAAGGCGCGCCCCCCGTTCGGCGATCAGGACGGCATGGTCGGCCGCTCGTTCGAGCGCGCGGGCGAGGAACAGCGGGGCGAACGTCTCGGAGAGGGCGGAGGGAAAGCCGCCGGGCCCCGCCTCGGGCCACGGCCGCAGGACCAGGATGCGTTCGATCAACCAAGCGTGCCGGTCGACCTCGTCGTCGCGCGCCCGCCAGTCGTTCACCCGGGCGGCGTGAGGGTCGACCCACGAGCGGCCGGCGTTCCGGATCCGCTCGAGGACGACCTGCGCCATCCGCCGAAGGACCGGCCCGACCGCGAGGTCCGCGCCGCGGCTCACGTCCGCGACGACGATCTGGTGGCCGTCGTCGTGCACGACTTCGGGGCGGATCGTTCGCCGAACGAAGTCGACCACGGCGGTGCGGGTCGCGGGGGAGAGACCTCCCGCCTCGACGACCTCGAACCGTTGCGCCCCGGAGAGGTACGCGCGGAGAAGCTGGCGGAACAGGTGTTCGGGGGTCCCGCCGGGGGAGACATGGAGCTGGGCCGTCGCGGCGGCCGGAAGGTCGCGGCCGTCGCGCACGAGGATCGTCCCGTCCGGCCGGGTCGAGACGTACACGGCGCCGCCGCTCGCGAGCCCGTGCCGCGCGACCCAACGTCGCGGAAGCGCGATGCCGATGCTGACCGAGCCGAGACGGTGCAGCCGCCGCTCCTCGACGCCCGGGTCGAGCTCCGCCGTCGGCGGACGGGGCGGGGCTTTGGCGGTCTCGACGCGGGGCATCGGTCGCCGACCCGCACGTGGGGATATATAGAATTATGATTTAGACTATAGAAGCATCCATAGGACGCTAGAGTCCGCCGTAGGGAATGGAGGCCGGACCCGGCACGACCTACCCATTTATGGCCGAGCTCCGGGATTCCTCTCGGTGGCGGCCGCACGCCCCTCGACCCCGCTTCCGTCGTACGCCCTGCCCGACCCGACGACCTCCGACGCCGTCGCGAGCGCGAAGGCGTACCACTGGACCGACGTCTCGCTCCCGAAACGCGCGTTCCCGTACTCCGTCCCCCAGCGGCTCGAGGGCTGGCCGGTGAACGTACTGCGACCCCGCGCGGTCGACGCGCTCGCCCGGGCCGGCTTTCCGGTCGTGATGGACAACGCCCCGACGTTTCCCACGAAGGTCAAGCCCGGGCACGCCCCGCCGACGGTCGCCGGACTGATCGTGGCCGAGCGCGGCATCCGGTACGACCCGGCCCGGCGGAGGATGGCGCTCTACCGGATCGCGCTGTTCGCCGCCCTGGCGGTGGGTGCCGTTGTCGGCATCGTCTTCTACAGCACGTCCCCGTTCCTCCCGCTCGCGGCGATCGTCGGCGGAACCGGCTTGGCGGGCGTGATGATCTCCGCGACCGGCTATGGAGCGTTCGATAGCGAGCTCGTCTACGTGGCGTATTCGACGACGCTCGACCCGATGAGCCCGATCCCGACCGTCGAGACCCCGCTGACGTTCCAGGTCACGGTCGCGGCCGCCCGGGTCGCCACGGTGAACTGGGCGAGCAAGACGAGCAGCGGCCGCTCGTTCAAGGCCGTCGTGCCCGGCGGCGACGACCTGCGCGACGTCCCGGCGGACGTCCTCCAGAGGATCCTCGGCTAGGGCGCGACGGCCGTCCTGGCCCCGCTCGGGCGATTCGTGTCGCGCTTTTGCTAGGGCGGGGCTTGCAGGAGCGTCTCCAGGAGCCCGACGGGCGGAGCGCCGGTCGACAAGAGCCGGTCGTGGAACGCCTTCCGGGAGCCGTGGAACACGGGGTCGAGGAGGTTGCGGCGGGCCTCCAGGATCCGGAGCTTCCCGAGGGTGTAGCAGAAGTACTCCGGGTTGAACGTGCCGCGGATCGCTTCGCGCTCGGCCGGCAGCTGCTCGAAGTGGGACTTCTCGACGAACAGTTTCGTCGCCTCGGCGAGCGTCATCCCGCCCGTGTGGAGCCCGATCGACGCGATCAGCCGGCAATCCCGGAGGAGCGCATCGTGGATCTGGGCGACCTCCGCTTTCCAGTCCGAGCCGCCAATGCCGGCCTCGATGGCGAGCTGCTCGCAGTAGTGGGCCCAGCCCTCCGTGAACGACGGGGAGAGGTACACCTTCCGGGTGAGCGAGCCGTGGGCGTGGCGGAAGTGGAGGAACTGGAGGTAGTGGCCCGGCCACACCTCGTGGACGGTGATGTTCTTCAGCATCACCCGGTTGAGGGACCGTAGCCACTCTTCCTGGCGGGGCGCCGGCCACGCCGAATCGACCGGCGTGACGTAGTAGATCCCCTCGTCGCCGCCGACGTCGAACGGACCCGGCGGGTTCATGCTCGCCGTGGAGAGCGCTCGTCCGTACGTCGGGGTCTCCTCGACGCGGCAGACGGACGGCTCCGGGATCGTCACGAGGTCGTTCTCGAGGACGAACCGCTTGGTCTCGTCGACGAGTCGCTGCGCCGTCGGGATCAGGTCGGCGGCGGCGGGGTGGTCGAGGAACAGCGTCTCGAACAGCTCGGCGGGGCGGCGCGTCGGGCCCGCGATCGCCTCGAGGCGCGCCTGGTTCCGCGCGAGGTCGGCCTCGCCGGATCGCCGGATCTCGTCGAACGGGGTCCGGATCCCCTCCCGGACCCACAAGAGCTTCTGGTAGCGCTCGGCGCCGAGGGCGAACTCGTCGTTCGACCTCGGCATCCACTCGGTCCGGATCCGGTCGAGGAACTCCGTCACCGACGCCTCGGCGGTCTCCCGAGCGGACTTCACCCGGTCGCCGAGCGCGGTCGACTCCTTGCGGGCGAACGCCTCGGCCTCCGCGAAGTGGGACGCGAGTCCGCCGCCGATCGCGAGGGTGAGGGTGAGGAACGGCTTCGCGATGGTCGGGTCGAGCCGACGCGCGCCGTCCTCGATGAGCTTCGGCGCCCCTTCGAGCGTCGCGACGATCGCGTTCGTCCGGTCGGCGACCGGCGCGTAGTCCCGGACCATGTACTGCGTGAGCGAGATCCCGCCGACGTACGACATCGGGTTCCGTTCGAGGTCCCGGCTGTCGACGAGGTCGAACCTGGGCGACTCGAGCAGGAGCTCGAGCAGCGAACGGTCGATCGCGCGGGCGGGCGAGAGCCGGTCGGTGGATACCGCCCGGACGCGGGCGAGGAGCCGGTCCGCCTGGACGACCCAGGCGTCGGTGCCGGCGCGCGACAGGTCCGGCACGCGCCCGTCGTACTGGTGCAGGCCGAGGAACACCGCGTACCCCGGCTGCAGGACGAAGAAGTGGTCGACGACGTCGCGCTCGAGCTGGTCGAACTCGGCCGCGGGGGACGCTTGGCTCGTCATGCTCGACCGCCGAGGGACGGACCGGTACTTATCAGGCCGAGCCCCACGCCGCCGGCACCCGCCCTCGCGGCCCGGCTTACTCGTTCCACGTCATCCGGCACGTCGGACAATACGACCCGGTCATCTCGGTGCCGCACAGGAAGCAGCGGGTGGGCGGGCTGAGCGGTCGGTGGATGGCCCGGCCCGCCCCGGAATCGGCCTCGGGGAGCGGGGGACGGTTCGCGCTCGTCGACTCCACGGTCGGAGCGCCGGAGGGTTCGACCGTGGTCGGCGCCCCCTCCGGCGGCTCGATTGCCGACTTCGGGCCGGCCAGCGGTGCCGGCGGCTCCGGCGGCGGTCCGACCTCGTCCGGAAGCACGGGGGGGCCGGCGGCGCCCTCCTCCTCGTCGTCGGACGAGGCCGGGCCGGCGTCGGGTTCGATATCCGGGTCGCCCGGTTTCTGGAACGGCCGGTTCGGGTAGATGTCGGAGTCCTCGCCCGACTCGCCCTCGGGCGCGTCGACCGGCTCCTCCTCCTCTTCCTTCGGCTTCGGGCGGCGGAACCGGCGGAAGATGCCGGACATCGGCGGTGCTACGTCGCTCGGACTATATCGATATCCCGCGGCGGGCGCGGGGTCGAGGGGTCCCCAACACCCTTTTCTTGCGCACCCCGGTCCGACGATGATGGCGCCCGACGTCGCCGAACGGTTGCGCACGCTCGGCATCACGCTCCCTCCTCCCCCGAAGCCGGCGGGGACGTACCGCCCGGTCGTGGTCGACGGGGACCACGCCTACGTTTCCGGACAGATCCCCCATATCGACGGACGGGCGGTCCATCCGGGGATCGTCGGGCGCGACGTGGACGTCGCCCAGGCGAAGCTCGGGGCGGAGCAGGCGGCGCTGCAGGCGCTCAGCGCGCTCGCGGCCGAGCTCGGGAACCTCGACCGAGTCGCCCGCATCGTCCGCGTCGGCGTGTACGTGGCCTCGACGCCCGAGTTCACGGAGCACGCCGACGTCGGGAACGGCGCGACCGAGCTGCTGATCCGCCTCTTCGGCGAGGAGGGGCGACCGGCGCGCGTCTCGATGGGCGTCGCCGCACTGCCGCTCGGGGCCTCGGTCGAAGTCGAGCTGCTCGTCCGGCTCCGGTAG
>DASYOF010000190.1:0-1560 GCA_036007995.1 Thermoplasmata archaeon | reverse complement strand
CGCGCGTGCGGCCCCCGGGGCTCGCCGAGCGCGAGCTCGCGCGCCGGCTCGTGCCCGACCGGGTGCGCGACGCCGTCGTGTTCCATTCCCGGGCTCCGGCCCGGATCGTCCTCGACACCCTGGCCTCCCGAGCCTTCCGGGACACGTGGGAGGTACCGGAGACCCGTCACGTGGCCATCATCGAGCAGCTACGGGCCCGATACGACGACGCGGAGATCTTGACCGACACGCGGGTCGAGCTCGCCGAGTGGGACCGGGGCCGCCTCGCCGGGTTCGCGGCCCGCCTCCGGGCGACCGGAAGTTCCCTGGCGGACACGAGGGTCGGCGGTCGAGTGAGCTAGCTAGGCCCGCGCGAAATTCGGCCCCGTCGGGATGGTCCTGGGAGGGGCCGACCGACCGCGCAACGTTCATGAGAGGAGGCGACTAGCCGCCGCGGGGCTGCCCTGGTAGTCTAGCGGTCTAGGATCTAAGTCTGTCGAGCTTGGGACTCGGGTTCGAATGTTGCCCGCGCGAGCGGGTGACCGGAACTCCCGACCAGGGCGTTCCCCACCCCGAGGGCAACGCCGAACGGCAACCGCTTTCCCGTTCGGCGACCCTCCTCTCTCGGTGACCGACGCTCCGACCCCGCGGGAGACGCCGGCCCGCTCGTTCTCCACCGTCGTCGCCGGGGCGCTGAAGGACGCCCAGGAGCGGCAGCTCCTCGAGCGAGTCCGCACGGCCCCGGTGCCCCGCCATCTCGCGATCATCATGGACGGGAACCGACGGTTCGCGTTCGGCCACGGGATGCTGATCTCGGAGGGCCATGTCAGCGGCCGCGACAAGCTCGAGCAGCTCCTCGATTGGTGCCTCGAGGTCGGGGTCCGGATCCTGACGGTCTATGCGCTCTCGACCGAGAACCTAGCGCGCCCGTAGGACGAGATCTCGGCCCTGATGGACCTGTTCGCCGACGGGTTCCGGGACGTGGTCACCGACCCGCGCGTCCACAAGAACCACATCCGGGTGCGGGCGATCGGCAACGTCCGGCTACTGCGGGCGGACGTGCAGGAGGCGATCCGGGCGGCGGAGGCGGCGACGAAGTCGTACTCGGACTACCAGTACAACATCGCGATCGCCTACGGGGGGCGCGAGGAGATCCTGCTCGCGATCCGCGGCATCGCCGAGGACGTCGCGAAGGGGACCGTCCAGCCCGAGCAGATCGACGCCGACATGGTCTCGCGCCGGCTCTACACCGCAGACCTGCCGGACCCGGACCTGGTCTTCCGGACGAGCGGGGAAGAGCGGATCTCGAACTTCCTGCTCTGGCAGACGGCGTACGCGGAGCTGTACTTCGCCGATGTGCTCTGGCCGGGGCTCGCGAAGATCGATTTCCTGAAGGCGATCCAAGCGTTCCAGAACCGGCAGCGCCGGTACGGGACCTAGGCCGCCCGCGAGATCCGTCGGCTATCGCCCATCGACCGCGTCCGGATCGTCGGGGCCCGGGAATCGCGGAGAGGACCGTCGAACGAGCCAAAGGTACGCGATCGCCAGAATCGCACTCACGGCGGCCGGTACGAGGGCGTC
>DASYOF010000189.1:0-5045 GCA_036007995.1 Thermoplasmata archaeon | reverse complement strand
AACGAGGGAGACCTGGGGGACCGAGACCGTGCTCACGGTGACCTTCTCGCCGGACGGCAGCGGCACGTCTCTCCATGTCGAGTACTCGGGTTTTCCGGACGAGGCCGCCAAGGTCCGGCATCGTGACGCCTGGCCGGTGGGGCTCGAGCACCTCGAGGGAACGCTCCGAGCCCCGTCTGGAGGTTCCCGAAGAATCATCGCCAGGTCGGAAGCCGACCTCAAGGCTGGCGCCGATGGCCGCGCGGAGGGGCCTTGGCCTCAGCCCAGGGGCCGAGACGGCCGAACGAGGGTCGCGTAGGGCGAAGGAGTCCGGCGAGCTCTACGCCTTCCGGGACCGGAGCCCGTCTTCGATCAGGATCAGAGCCTGGGTAGAGAGCGAGCGCCGATCGCGCGCGGCCACAGCCCGAAGACGGCGGAGCACGGCCGGAGGCGCGTACACGGCCAAGGGGATTCGTCGCGATTCTCTTGGTTTCCTGGGTCTCGGCATATGCGCTTCCTATGGCTCCAACTAGCCGTACGACACGCACCCGGTGCGCCTCGAACGCGAGTTGGTTCGGCGGTGCGCTACCGGCGATATAAACTTGACGTTTCGCCGGGGCAATCGCGCGTTCGAAGAGGAGAACTGAGCCGAACCGGCGCTCGCGACGACCCCCGGCCGAGGAGGAGAACGTGGTCGACCCGGCGACGGGGCGACCGTCAGATCCCGGGGATTTGGGGGCGGCCGAGCAACCCGAGAAACGTGTTCGCGGACTCGGGGGCGTACCCGGCGAAATGATTGTTGAAGAAAACTAACGCGCTCTGGACCTCGTCGAGCCGTTCCCGAATCGCGTTCGCCCACTGGCGGGTCGTTTCGGTCCGGTCGACCCGGGTTTCGCCGAGCTCGTGTTCGGAGATCGTCGTGTGGTCGCCGATGAACCGGAGGTAGATCCGGTCCGTCGTGACGACGGGCGGGACGTCGAGGAAGGTGAGAAACGACCACCCGAGGGCGGTCCGGTGCTCGCGGAGAAGTCCGTAGAGCCACTCGGCTCGGGCGCCGGTGAACCAGCCCTTATCCCGGAGCTCGACGGCCAGGGGCAACTTCGAGGCCAGCCGTTCCACGAGACCCTGCAACTGCTCGGCGGCGCCCCCGTCGCCCTCGCGCGGGGGACGGAAGGAGGGGGGAAATTGGGCCACCACGCCGGCGAGCTTCGGGCCGAGCTCGGCGGACGCCGAGACGAAGGCGTCGGCTTTCGCCTCGTCGAGCGGATGGTCCCGCTCGAGCAGGTCACGGGAGAGCTTGAGCGCGAACCGGAACGTCTCCGGGGTACGACGCGCCCACCCCCGGACCATCGAACGCGCCGGGATCGCGTAGTACGTCGCGTCGACCTCGACGCAATCGAAGAACCGTGCGTAGTACGGGAGCCGCTGGACCGGGGGCAGGCCCGTGGGATAGAGCCGCCCATTCCACGCCTCGCTGGTCCATGAGGAACAGCCGACGTGCAGGGCTCCGGTCACGAACCCGGCAGGCGTTCGTCCTTAAGGGACTCGCGCACCGTCGAAAGTGTCCGTGGGCGGCCGCCCGGCCCGGTGGCTCGGCTGCTGGTCACGAGGGGGGAGGGACGTCGGGAGGGGTCTCGGGAATCTCCGGGGTCGGCTCGGTGGCCTCCGGCTCCCAGGTGGGGCCGCGCCGACCGCGGGCAACCCCCGCGCCGAGTCCGGACCCGACGGCCGCCGCCAGCGCGGCGATCCCGTACCCTTCGTAGGCCCGGAGCGGCGACCCTCCCGACCCGGAGTTCGTCGTTCCGGTCGTGGTCGCCGAGAACGTGAGGTTGACCCAGAGCGGGTGGCCGCTGACCGTCGTCGACCCGTGGGTCCGGTTCGCGACGAAGCCGGGGGCCGCGTAGACGGTCCACGCGACGGTACCGTTCTCCGATTGGACCGTGATGGACGCCTGGGTCGAGGTGACGTTCGTCTTCGCACCCCACAGCACCGTCCAGTTGGTGCCGGACGGGAGCCCGGTCTCCCCGAAGGTGACCGAATAGGTCGGTGGAAGCGCGGAGAAGGTGATCAGGACGGCGCGGAAGGCGTCGAGCACCGTGACCGAGGACATGTTCGGGGCGGCCGTGAATCCCGGCGCGCCGCTCACGTTGAACCCGTAGGTTCCGTCCGGCTCCACGACGGTGATCCAGGGCGTCGTCGAGGTGAGGGACCGGCCCGCGACCGTGACCGTCCACGATTGGGAGGCGGGGAGACCCCGCTCCGTGAAGTTCACCGGGTAGTGGCCGAGATTCGGCAGCGTGATCACGGAGAGCGCGGCCCCGTACGGAATCGCGACGAAGATCTGGCCGGCGGCGCCGTCGTCCGCGATCGCCGTCGGACCGGGTCCGACCGAAAGATTCGCGAGGACCCGCAGCTGGGTGACGTTCACGACCGTGACCGAGCCGTTGTAGAAGTTGGAGACGTACACGAAACCCGTCTGGGCGTCGTAGTCGACCCCGTCCGGCGCCTGCTCGACGGAGATGTTCGTGAGCACGGTGTTGCTCGCCGGGTCCAGGACCGTGAGATTCGTGTTGAAGCCGAGGGTGGCGCTGTAGACGCCCGCGACGAGAACCTCGCCGCTGGCGGGGTCGACGGTGATCGTGTTGTCGACGCTCCCGACCGGGATCACGGCGAGGATAGTTCGGGTCGTGGGGTTCGCTGCGGTGATCGTGGTGCCGGTGTCGGCGTACAGTTCGCCGTTGATCGCGTCGAAAGCGAGACCATACATCGGACCGGTCGAGTTGACGACGAGCTCGGCGACGACCTGGTTGTTCGCGCCGTTGATCTCGGTGATGTCCCGGCTCCCGGCGAAGTCCCGCCCGTCGCCGGCGAATACGTAGTCGAAGGTGCTCGCGGTGGTCAGCACGGACGGTCCGATCGGCACGCGGATCGTCGCGAGCACGCCGTTCGTCGTTCCGTTGACGACGGTGATGCTCGAGGACCGGAAGTTCCCCACGTAGAAGCAGAGGTTGCTCGGGTCGTACGTGACGGCGACCGGGTCGATGCCGACGGAGACGGCCTTGATCCGCGCGTCGGTCGTCGCGTTGAACAGCCAGAGAGAGTCCTCGTCGGACATCGCGACCGCGAGCTCGTGGCTCGCCGGATCGTAGGACACCGACTCGGGGAACAGCCCCAGCTGGATGCTCCCGATCGTCGCGTGCGAGGCGGCGACAAGGACCGACACGTTGTCGGACTGGGATTCGGCCACGTACAACTGCCCGCTCGAGGGGTCCACGACGAGCCCCGCCGGCCCGACCCCGAGCGGAACGCTCGCGGTCACGGTGGCCGTCCGGTAGTTCACCACATCGACCAGTCCTGCCGAGGTGTTGCCGGCGAACATCAGGCCGACGGCGGAGTCTTCGGCGAGGTAGGTTGGGCCGAATCCGAGCGCGACGTAATTGACCACGGTGTTCGTCAGGTCATCGATGACCACCAGCTCGTCGGCTCCCTGGACCCCGACGTAGACGTACGGGGTGCCGTCGAGGGGTTGGACCGCGACGGGTCCGGCACCCACCGAGATAGTCCTGATCACGGACCCGTTCGTGGCATTGATGGCCGTGACGCTGGCCCCGCCGGCGTTCGCCACAAACACCGTCTTGGTCGACGAATCCACCGCCACGCCCGCCGGGTTGCTCCCTGTCGATATCGTCGCAACGATCCTGTTCGAGCTCGAATCGATAGCGACGACCGAGGCGTTGGTAGCCAAGGAGACGTAGAGGTAGCCGTTCTGCGGATCGAACGCAGCCCCGGCGGGCGTTCCGTTGAGGGTGAGGTTCGTCAGGATCCGGTCCGTGGAGGTGCTGACCACGCTGACGTTGCCGGTGGCATTCCCGAACGGGGGCCCTTGCTGGACGACGAACAGCTCGCTCCTCGCCGGATCGACGGCGAGCGCGGTCGGGTTCTCCGAGAGGATGACGGATCCGACGACCGTGCCGTTCGTGGTGTTGACGATCGAGACGGTGAAGCTCGTGATCTCCGCGACGAACAGCTCCCCGATCGCGGGATCGGCGGCAACGGCCTGTGGTCCGAGGCCGTTGTTCGGCGGTGCGAAGTTCCCGGCCACGAGTGACTCGTTCAGGAGGTCGAGGGTCTCGGCGACGCGACCGTACGGCGGCGCTCCGGAAGTGACACGCGATAGGGGAGGAACCCGGGGCACGATTGGCTCACCAGCTCCGCGGGCCGGCCCCGCGCGTCCGGAAGTCGCTGACGAGGCCGTTTGGGCGGGCGCCCCATGCGCCGCCACGGGATGGGGGCCACGGGAAGACGGGACCGATCCCAACACCGCAAGGGAACTCGCGAGTAAGAGGACCAAGAGAACGACCGTGGCGACCCGAGATCGAGCGAGCCCGGTCACGACGAATGTACCACTCGTCGGGGAAGGTCCCCCGTTCTTAACCGTTGCTCGGTTCCGACGTGGCGCCGAACCGTTCCGGCCGGCCTCGGCGCTCACGCGGGAGGGCGACTCCACGACGGGTAACGGAAACCCCGGTCCAGTCGAACGCACGCCCTCGAGCCGACCGGGGGTCAGCCGCACCGGCGGAGGAGATGCCCGGACCCGTGGCCGGTTCCGGGACCTGGAGGAGCCGCCAGGGAGGATTGAACTCCCGACCTGCTGATTACAAATCAGCCGCTCTCCCGACTGAGCTATGGCGGCATCCGACGGTGACCGGGCCTAGTTTACGGGCTCTTGGGCCTTTTGGCGCATCGCGGGCTCGAAAAGTCCGAGGCCCGGCATCATCCGGTCCGCTGTAATCCCCGTGCGGGGAGCTGGCGGCCGATGACGGGTGTCCGCGACGAGCGCGACGCCAGGTCGGCCGCGACTACCGTGAAAGTCGGTAGTCCGCGGGACCACCCCGGTTTCGCCGCCGACGGATCAGGCTCAAGGAGGCAACCGGCCTCGCCGACGCCGGAGGAGCACCACTCCGACCAAGATCAACCCGGTCGCCGCGGTCGCCGCCCAGATCATAGGGATAACGGACGGACCGGCAACTGCGCCAGGAGCGACAGCGGACTCTCGAGCGGGATCT
>DASYOF010000188.1:0-13177 GCA_036007995.1 Thermoplasmata archaeon | reverse complement strand
GAGACCGGCTCGTTCGTCGTCAACAACGGCTCGGTGACGATCAACGTACCGTTCACGCCGAAGACGTGGCTCGTCACGTTCTCCGAGCACCACCTGCCGGTCGGGACGAACTGGAGCCTCCGGATCAACGGCGGACCGTCTCACAGCTCGACGACGGGCAACATCTGGGTGCAAGAGAAGAACGGGACGTACAATTTCGTCCTGGGCTCGGTCAGCGGCTGGAACTCGACGACGGAGCGGGGTACGTTCACGGTGACCGGCGGCGGGGTCTTCGTCTCGATCTCGTTCTCGCAGGTCGTCTACAAGGTGACGTTCAGCGAGACCGGACTACCGAACGGGCACTCTTGGCAGGTCACGATGCGCGCCGCCACGCACATCGGGCCCGGCCCGACCCTGACGTTCGAGTCCCCGAACGGGACCTTCGCGTTCAGCGCGTCCTCGACCGGCTACACCGCGACCCCGGGGAGCGGCAACGTGGTCGTGAATGGGGCGCCGACGACGCAGGCGATCTCGTTCGCCTAAACGAGGTGCCCGGCGGGGCGGTCGCTCCTCACCCAGGGCGGCCGGCGTCCGCGTCGCTGCGGCGTCCCGCCCCGACCCAC
The DNA here is from genome assembly GCA_036007995.1 of Thermoplasmata archaeon. Classification (GTDB taxonomy): domain Archaea; phylum Thermoplasmatota; class Thermoplasmata; order Lutacidiplasmatales; family UBA184; genus Lutacidiplasma. The sequence goes on along the minus strand of DASYOF010000188.1, from coordinate 12,575 downwards.
GGGCGGAGACCCGCGCGGGCGGCCAGGCGGGGTCCGGCGCCGGGGGAGAGCTGAGGGAGGGAATCGAACCCCCAGGAATCGGATCTGCAGTCCGACGCATTAACCATTCTGCCACCTCAGCGTGCTCGGCGGAGAGAGGTCGCGCGATAAAAGGCGAGAGGGGCTTTCAGATCGATCGGAAGCCCCGGAACGCGCGCTGCGCCACGGTCCGCACGGCGAGCCGGGCCATCTCGCCGTACCGCAGCGACACGCCTTCGGCGCGGGTCCGCCGTTGTCGGAGCTCCTCGAGAAGGTCGGCCACCCGGTCCACCCCGTCCGGGAACACCGTGTAGCCGCGACCGACCCCCCTCGCGTCGTGGGCGTCGCTCCCGCCCGTCTCGCCGAGCGAGCGCTGGGCCGCGATCAGCGTCGCGCGCGCGTTCGCGACCTGGGAGTTGTGGCCGTTCAACGTCTCGAGCGCGGGGACCCGGAGCCGTTCCGCGAGGCGACGACCGATCCCGTGCGCGTGTCGGGCCGGGTGGGCGGGCACCGCCACACCGCCGTGCGCTTCGACCCATTCGACGGTCTCGGCGACCGGCCGGTGGAGCGGCGGCACCTCCGCCAGTCCCAGCGCGAGCAGGTGCCCCTCCTTCGTCGAGACCTCGATCCCGGGGATGAACCGGTATTGCGGATACCGCTCGGACAGGGCCTGGAGCGCGGCGTGCCCCGCGACGGTGTTGTGGTCCGTGAGCGCGAACCCGTGCAGTCCTTGCGCGCCGAGCTGCTCGACCGCGGTCGGGAGCGGCAGGCGAGAATCCGGGGAGTAGGTGCTGTGGAGGTGGAGGTCGAGGCGGAGACCCCCGGTCATCGGACCCTCGTGCCGGGGGCGGCGGTGGGCGGGGCGAGCAGAAGATGGGCGTCATCGAACGCCAGCACCGAGCCTTCGGGAGCGTCGGCCGAGGCGAGCCGGACCACGATGGACGCGCCGGCCGGAACCTCTCGATCGACGGTGATCGGCCGGCCGGCCGAGACCGATCGCCCCCCGGCGGGGGACGGAACGTCGGCGCGAGCCACGAGCAGCGGAGTCGCCTCGAACTCGGAATACGCGATCGCTCGGGCGGGAGCCCCGAGCGGACCGATCGTCTGGCCGGGCTCGACCCCCTCGGGGATCTCAAGGAGCGCCGCCTTCCCCCCGACGTCCGCCGCGAGGATCATCCCCTGGCTGGTGACGCGTCGGATCGTTCGGGGCTCCAGGTTGGCGAGCAGCGCCACCCGGCGTCCCTTCAACTGCTCGGGGACGTACGAATCGCGCAATCCCGCGACCACCGTTCGCGGGCGGGATTCGCCGGCTTCGACCGTCAGCACGTACAATCGGTCGGCGGACGGATGGTTCTCGACGTGGATCACCCGGGCGGCCCGGATCTCCAGCGGAGGCAGCCGCTCCCCCGGCGCCGGCGTCGGGCCGGCGGAGGGCGTTCCCGATTTCGGCGTCGCGCCTCCGCGGGGCTCCAGGCGCGGGAACAGCGGCCGGACCTCCCCGAGGGTCTGGCCGGGATTCACCGGTTGACCGACCGATTCCCAATCGCCGCGCGCCGGCCCCTCGGAGTACCCGAGCGATCGGAACAGGACCGCGGAGGAGAACTGGAGGACCGGGGAGAGCCAGATCGCGGCCGCCTTCAGGAGCCAGAGGCCCTCCGTCACCGCCTGGCGACGCGCCGCTTCCTCCGAGGCCCACGGCTTCGCCTCGTGGAACCGGCGATTCCCCTCCCGGACCTCCGTGAGGGTCAGCTCGAGCGCCTCCTTCAGGTGGACCGCCTCGAGCTCTCCCGTGATGGCGACATGGGCGGCCCGGAGCCGACGTCCGACCTCCGACGATTCGGGGGACCAGCCTTCCGGCGGGGTCGGGACGACGCCGCCATACCGGTCGCGGACGAGCACGAGGAGCCGCTGCGCGAGGTTCCCGTACTGGTTCGCGAGGATCTCGTCGTGGACCCGCTCGAACTCGGCCCAGTCGAGCTCGGTGTCGTGGTTCTGCGGGGCGAGGAGCGCGGCGTAGAACCGGATCGTGTCCGGCAAGTACCGCTCGAGGAGCGACGGAAGGAACGCGTCCTGCTCGCGGGTCCGCGACTTCGAGACCTTCGCTCCGCCGAGGGTCATCCACTCGTTGGCCGGCACGTCGTACGGCAGGTGGAGCCCGCCGACCCCGAGCAGCATCGACGGCCAGACGATCGTGTGGTGGAACTTGTTGTCCTTCCCCACGAAGTAGTAGTGGCGGACCGGCTCGCGCTCCTCCCAGTACGACCGCCAGGCGTCGGGCCGTCCGGCCCGGATCGCCCACTCCTGGGCCGCCGAGAGGTAGCCGACGAGCGCCTCGAACCAAACGTAGATCCGCTTCGAGCCGTAGCCTTCGAGCGGGATGGTGACGCCCCAGTCGAGGTCCCGCGTGATCGGCGTCGGGTGCAGCCCTTCGTTGAGGAAGTTCTCCGCGACGTGGAGGACACCGGGGCGCCAGTGCGGGCCTTGGCGGGCGATGTACTCGGCGAGTTTCGGCTGCAGCCGGTCGAGCTCGAGATAGAAGTGTTCCGAGGGCCGGAACTCGGCGGGCGTTCCGTCGATCGCGCACCGGGGGGAGCCGAGCTGCTTCGGCTCGAGCGGGCGACCGCAGTTGTCGCACTCGTCCCCGCGGGCCTTCTCGAACCCGCAGTGGGGGCAGGTACCCTCGAGGTATCGGTCGGGGAGGAACCGTCGGTCGGTGGGGCAGTACGCCGCGTCGGCGGTCCGCCGCCGGATGTACCCGCCCTCGAGGAGGGCGAGGAACACCTCGTGGACCTTCCGCTCGTGCAGGACGGTGTGGGTCGTCGTGAACACATCGAACGAGACGCCGAGCTGCGTCAGGGCGGCGGAGTTCACGGCGTGGAACCGGTCGGCGAGCTCGGCCGGGGTCTCCCCGGCCTTTTCGGCCGCGACCAGGATCGGCGTGCCATGCATGTCCGAACCCGTAACCATGAGCACCTGGTCATCCCGGAGCCGATGATACCGGGCGAAGATGTCGGCCGGAACGTAGGTGCTCGCGAGGTGGCCGAGGTGCTGGGGGCCGTTCGCGTACGGCCACGATACCCCGATGAAGATCCTCGCCACGGCTCCTCCCGAACTATCGAGCCGAGCGGCGACTAAACGGTTGGCGGGGCACGACCGGCGAGCGGGTCTTTATCGGCGGACGCCGCTCCGGGGCGCGAATGGCCGAGCGGGATCCGCCGATGACCCGTCCGTCGATCCCGGCGGCGGATGCCCTGATCGGCGTGAAGCGGCCCGTGCTCACGCACGGCTACGTCGTCCTCGTGGACTACATGGGCGGCGACGCCGCCATCGTCCAGGCCGCCCGGGTCTCGTATGGGGCGGGGACGAAGAGCGTCCGGGACGACCGGGGCCTCGTTCGATATCTGATGCGCCACCGGCACACGACACCGTTCGAGATGGTCGAGCTGAAGTTCCTGATCCGGCTCCCCATCTATGTTGCCCGCCAGATGGTCCGACATCGAACGGCAAATATTAATGAATACTCGCAACGTTATTCCATAGTACCCGACGAGTTCGACCTCCCGCCCGCCGAGGACATCCGGGAACAATCGAAGCGGAACCGTCAAGGGCGCGGCGAGGCCCTCCCGCCCAGCGTGGCCGAGAAGTTCCGCGCCGACCTCGAACGGGTGTCGACGGACGCCTATGCGGCCTACGCCTCCGCCCTCGAAGCCGGCGTGGCCCGCGAGACCGCGCGGCTGGTGCTTCCCCTCTCCTACTACACCGAGTGGTACTGGAAGACCGACTTGCACAACCTGTTCCATTTCCTGTCCCTCCGGCTGGACCCGCACGCCCAGGAGGAGATTCGCCGCTATGCGGCCGAGCTGAGCGCCATTGCCCGCGCGGTCGCCCCCGTCGCTACGGAGGCGTTCGAGGAGTTCCAGCTGGACGGCGTCGAGCTCAGTCGACGCGAGCAGCGCGCGATCCGGGCGCTCCTCGACGGAGCGACTCCGGAGGCCGCCTGCGCGTCCGCGGGCCTCCCGCTGACCCGCGAGGACGGCAAGCCGATGTCCACCGGCGAGGGGATCGAATTCCTGGCCAAGCTCGAACGGATCCGCGCCGTGGACTGACCTTCTCCACGCCCCGCGCGCCGCCGTCCCCGTGAGGCCCCGGCGTCTCCGTCGGCAACTTCGGACCCCGGAGGTCAGAGTCGGCTCGAATTCCCGGCGTCGGGATGGCACGGGCCTCAGAATCGTGGGGAGCTTCCCGCCTCGAGCGTGAACCCAGGAACCGGAGAGAACGACGGAGCCGCCCCGGCGAACCGTTCGGGAAGGACCGGAGCGAGCGCCTCCCGGGCCTTGGTCGAAGTCGGGTCGACGATCAGCTCGGCGAGCCGACGAGCCGACCCTCCGCTCCGCATCACCCCGAAGCCGTTGAAACCGGTGATCGCGTAGAGGGAACGGGAGGGGTCGACCGGACCGATGCACGGCCGTCGGTCGAGCGTCGCCGTACAGACCCCGGCCCAGGCCCCGACGACGTCGCTGTCCGCCCAATCGGGGAACCACAATCCGAGGCCCTCGGCGAGGTGCGCCAAGAACGAGGCATCCGCCCCGGCCACGAACTTTTCCGGGTCGGTCTCGAACCACTCCGTCCCGTCCCCCGCGAGGATCCGTCCGTTCGACTCGGGTCTCCCGTAAACGTCGGTGTCGAGGTCGTGGAATGAGACCGCGGGGGCTGCTGGTCCGGGGGGCGGGCGGAGGACGGCCGCCTGGGTTCGGTACGGGGTGAGGGGTAGGGGGCGACCGAGCCCGAGGAAGAGTTGCTTCGACCAGGCTCCGGCCGCCACGACGAGCGAACGGGCGCGGACCTCGGTCGAGCCGGAACGCACGCTCCATGAGCCGCCCTCGAACACCGGCACGGGGACGGCGGCGCCGAACGCCACGTCGGCGCCGCGCTCCCGAGCGGCGTCGAGGTAGAGGGCCGTGATCGTGCTCGGCGTGACGCACGCGTCTGACCGGCTCGCGATCGCGCCCTGGAGCCGCTCGAACTTCCCGCCGGAGAACCACTCGGTCAACTGGTCGGCGTTGACCTCCTCGATGGGTACGCCCCACCCCCGAAGGCGCCCGACCGCGGCCCGGAGCGCCTCCGCGATCACCGGCTCGGCCGTCAGACGGACGAACGGAACAGGAGCGAACGCCTCCCCGTCCCCACGGGCGAGCGTCCGGTACTCCTCCCGGCTCTCGCGGGTGACGAGGACGTCCCAATCGTTCCACAGCTGCTCCGTGACGATGCCCGCGGCCCGTCCGCTGGCCCCGGCCGCCGGAGTACGCGGGTCGACGATCGTGACGGACAGCGAACGGCTCGTGAGGTGGTTCGCGAGCGCCGCGCCGGCGATGCCGGCACCGAGGATGGCGACGTCCCGCGCCCCGTCTCCCATGGGGGCCCGGAGGGTCTCCCGGCTAATATTGGGGCTTCGCCCGTTGGTAGGCGTCGCGCAACGCCTGCGTGTCGACGTGGGTGTAGATCTGCGTCGTGGCGACCGAGGCGTGGCCGAGGAGCTTCTGGATGTACCGGATGTCGCAGCCGCGCGAGAGGAGCGCGGTGGCGAGCGTGTGCCGCAGCATGTGGGGCGTGACGCGCCGTGGGATCGCGGCGTCTTGGGCCGCCCGCCGGACGATCCGCTCGACCGTGACCGGCCCGACCGGGAACATCCGGGTCGACCCTTCCCCGGCGAGGGCGCGCTCGGTCAGGTACCGATCGATCGCCGCCCGGGTCTTCTCCTCGATGACGACCTCCCGGTCCTTGTCGCCCTTTCCGGACCGGACGTGGAGCAGGTTCCGGGAAAGCTCGAGGTCCTCGAGGCCGAGGTTGCAGAGCTCGCTGACCCGGAGGCCGCAGAACGCGAGCACGTGGACGATCGCGGAGTCCCTCGGGGAGTCCTGGACCGCCGAGAACAGCCGGTGCGTCTCGTCCTCGGAGAGGTAGTGCGGAAGTCGCTCCGGACGGCGGGGCGCCTCGAGACCCTCCGCGACGGCGAGGCCGAACGTCCGGAACAGGCACGTCAGCCCGCGTACCGTCGTGTAGAGCGAGTTCTTCGAGTAGTGGCGCTGGAGGACGAGGTACTCCCGGAACGCCTCGAGGTCCCGCTTCGTCGCCTCCTCGAGCGGTTTGTGCGTATAGGTGAGGAACGTTCGGGCGATGTGCCCGTACTGCTTCACCGTGCACGGGCTCCGCTCCTGGCTCTGCAGGATCCGCTGGAACCGTCCGACCATTTCGTCGACGGTGAACGTCGGCTCGACGGGGACTCCGGTGGCGCCATGGCCCCGCCCGCGCGGCGCTGGGGAGCGCGCGCGCGATTCCGCGGAGGCCATCGAATGGTCGTTGGCCGGGAGGGGCCTAATTAATGGTTGACCCGCAACGGAACGTTTGCGCTCGTTCCTCAAGTACACGTAGCGCTCTCGAGCGCCGTGCGGTGCGACCGGTGCGACCGTACCGCCGTCGTGGACCGCCCGTACGCGGGCGACCATCTGTGCGATGTCCATCTCGCGGACACCATACGCGACCGGTTCCGTCGGGCGATGCACCGCCAGCTGCCCCGGTTCCGTTCGGGGACGGTCGCCGTCGCGCTGTCGGGAGGCAAGGACTCGGCCACGGCGCTCGCGCTCACGCACGCGTACTTCGGGCGTCGCCCGACCGTCGACGTGGTCGCGGTGTCGGTCGATGAGGGCATCCGGGGGTACCGGTCGAAGACGCTCGTGGCGGCGCGAGCGCTCGCCCGGTCGCTGGGCGTCCGCCACGTCGTCGTGCGCGCCCGGACCGAGCTGGGGACCACCACCGACGCCGCCGCGAAGCGTCTCGGGGGGATCGCGCCGTGCTCGTATTGCGGCGTGTGGCGGCGCCAGCTGCTCAACCGGGCGGCCCGGTCGGCGGGCGCCGACGCGCTCGTGCTCGGGTTCAACTTGGACGACCTCGCCCAAACGGTGTTGATGAACGTCGCCCGCGCCGACATCGTGCGGCTCGGGCGAATGGCGCCCCACACGCGCCGCCAGGAGGGGCTCATCCCCCGGATCGCCCCCCTCGCGGACGTCCCGGAACGCGAGGTGTTCCTCTATGCCCGGGCGGCCGGACTCCCGTTCGATCACGCCGAGTGCCCGCACGCCGGAGCCGCGAGCCGCAACGTGTTCCGGGAGGTCGTCTGGCGCCTCGAGGATTCGATCCCCGGCACCCGCCAGGCGCTGCTCCGCAGCCGGGAAACGATCCTCGAACTTCTCTCGGTCGGCGCCGACGAGGGCGCCCCGATGCGGTGCGAGGACTGCGGCGAACCGTCGACCGGTCCCCGCTGTCGGGCCTGCGAGTATCGGCGGGCGGTCGCCGGACCCGTTATGGGGGTCGCCGCTTCGTGAGCGTCGTGGCGGTCGGAGAGCCTCCCGAAGCCGGGAGCGACCCGAGGCGATCGGTCCAGCGACGCGTGTTCGTCGCCGGGGCGGGAATCATGGGGAGTGGAATCGCCGCCCAATGCGCGCTCGCGGGGTACGCCGTCACGCTGGAGGACGTGAACGAGGAATTCGCCCGCCGGGGCCTCGAGAACGCGAAACGGGCGCTCGAGTCGGCGGTCAAGCGGGGGTCCCTCGGCGCCTCCCGCGTGCCGGAAGCGCTCGGCCGCATCGATTTCGCGATCGGACTGCGCCGGGCCGATACGGCCGAGATCGTCATCGAGGCGGCGCCGGAGCGCCTCGACCTCAAGCGCGCCTTGTTCACCGAGCTCGATTCGGTGGCCCGGCCCGAGGCCGTGCTCGCGACGAACACCTCCTCCCTCCCCGTGACGTCGATCGCGTCCGCGGTCCGCGACCCGGGGCGGGTCGTCGGGATCCACTTCTTCAATCCCGTCCTGCAGATGGAGCTCGTCGAAGTGATCCCCGGTCAGCGGACCCGCCCGGAGGTCACCGCGGCCGCGAAGGAGTTCGCGCAGAGTCTGGGGAAGACCGTGGTCACCTCGAAGGACACCCCCGGGTTCGTCACGACCCGGGCGCTCGCGGTCCTCGGCAACGAGGCCGCGTTCATGCTCTACGAGGGGATCGCGACGAAGGAGGAGATCGATACCGCCTACAAGCTCGGCTTCCACCACCCGATGGGGCCGTTCGAGCTTCTCGACCTCGTCGGCCTCGACACGGCGGTGGCGATCCTCGACGTCCTCTGGGACGGGTTCCGGGATCCCAAGTACCGGACCTGTCCGTTGCTCCGGTCGATGGTCGCGGCCGGCCAGCTCGGCCGGAAGTCCGGCTCCGGCTTCTACGACTATCCGGCGAAGGCGGCGCGGCCGTAGGGCACCATGCCGGGGGTCGGAGGCTTCGAGGACCTCCTGATCCTCGCCCTCGCCGCCCTCTTCCCGGCGCTCGTCTACCTCGTCTGGGTCCGGGAAAGCGAGCGGCTCGGCCGGGAGCCGTGGGGGCTCCTGCTCCGCCTGTTCCTGTTCGGGGCGCTCGGCGCCACCATCATCGCGGCGATCCTCGAGCTCGTGATCGTCGACCTGGGCTCGGCGATCTCCCAGAAGTACCCGGGGCCGGAGTTCGGCTTCCTGAACGGCGGCTCGACCGCGGGGGCGTTCTTCCTCGTCCTCGTGATCGCGCCGTTCGTCGAGGAGGCGCTGAAGGCGTCGGGCGTCATCCAGTACCGCTCGTCCATGCGCCGGCTCGCCGACGGTCCCGTCTTCGGCGCCGCCGTCGGGCTCGGGTTCGGCTTCTTCGAGACGCTGCTGTACGGGCTCGGCGCCTACCTGACCGGGGGGCTGGCCGCGGGCCTTTCGCTGATCCTCATCCGGTCGATCTCCTCGGTCTTGCTCCACGGCAGCTCGACCGCGATGTTCGGGCGCGGGTACGCCGCGAACGCCTTCCAGGGGAGCAAGGGCGCGACGGGGGCGTACTTCCTGCTCGCGGTCGCGATGCACGCGTCGTTCAACGCGCTCGCCTCGCTCGGGGCGATCGTCACGGCGTTCGGCTTCTCGAACGGCATCGCGCAGTACGCCGACCTCATCGGGCTGTTCGCCGCGATCGCCTTCGCGTTCGGGGCGATCGAGCACGTCCGCTCGGTCATCGCCCAGTCGGACTTCCCCGGCGCCGGGGCGATCCACCCGCGGTACCGTCCTCCGCCCGCGAGGGCGCCGCAGCCGCCGAGCCAGCGGCGGTCGTGAGCCGCTACGGCGTCGGCGGGGTCGGTGGTTGGCCCCGGCGGCGGTTCCACGCCGAGTCCCCGATGTCCCGGTAGAGGGTCGACGCCGAGTCCTCGGACACCGCGCCCCGGTCCCGGCCCGCGTCGCGGATCCGGTCCTTCTTCAGCAGCCAGTAGTGGATCCGCCACGTCTTGCCGCGGGAAACGGTGGCGTCCTCCTCCTCGCTCGTGAGGAGCCCCTCCTCCTCCAGCCGGTAGAACCGGTCGCGGTCGTCGCTGGAGAGCTTGTTGTCGAGGACCGTGTCGTCGAGCCCGAAGTAGCCGAGGACCATGCGCGCCGTCGGGACCGCCTCCTCGGCGGGCATCTTGCCGTGCGCGACGAGCGTCCGCTCGATCGCGCGTACGAGTTCGGCCTCTCGGATCACGTCCACGGCGACGGACCCAGCGTTCGGGGAGGGAAATAGGTTCGGTGGGTACGATTCGACACAACGACTCGACCCGTCGGTGGCATCCGCCTGGGCCGGCCCGGCCGTGCGGCGTTAAGAGGCGGTGGACGCTCGCACCGGATCGCCATGGGGCGGCGATTTCTCCCGACGACCCGGGGAGCTTGGATCGTCGTCGCGCTGGCCCTCCTCGTCATCCCTACGGTCGCGAGCGCGCCGTCCACCTCGACCAGGGCGGCCCCAGCGGCGGCTCGGATGGCGACCACCGATTCCGCCCCGAATCCGGTGGCCGGCCCTCCGACCCCGTTGAACTGGTCGTTCACGAACTCTTCGACGCACCCACCGCCGTTCAGCTCGTTCGCGATGATCGCGGACTTCCCGCCTCGGCACGAAGTCGTCCTGTTCGGGGCTGGCGCCGGGAACGAAACCTGGGTTTTCCGGAATCGAACGTGGACCAACCTGACGGCGACTCTCTCCCAATCTCCGGGACCGCGCGCGTCCGGCGGCTTTGTCTACGATGCCCGGGACGGGTACGCCGTCCTGTTCGGAGGCACGGGGACATGCAGCGTCTACTACGCGTGCAACGACACCTGGAGCTTCAACGGCACCCGATGGACGCAGCTCCACCCCGCGACTTCGCCGCCTCGGATGTGGCGATTCGGCATGACGTACGATGCGGCCGACCGCGACGTCGTGGTGTTCGGGGGGAACGTCTATCCCGGGTCACTCTCGCACGCGACCTGGACGTACGCCGGCGGGAGCTGGACCAACGCAACGCGCGCCAGCGCGCCGAGTAGTCGAGTCGACGTGCCCCTGACCTACGACCCTACCACCCGGTCCGTCGTCCTGTACGGCGGGTTCGTCCCGGGCGTCCGATTCGGCCCGAACAGCTCGACGTGGTCGTTCCACGGGGGTGTGTGGACCCGACTTCACCCATCCCCGACTCCGCCCGGTTTGGCCGGATCGCCGATCGTCTTCGACGCGGCCCTGGCCGAACTCGTCCTCTACGGCGGATACCAATCCCACGGGTCGTCGTACTCGACCTGGGCGTACTCCGGGGGAGGATGGACCAACCTCACGCCCACCCTCTCGCCCTTCACGTCGACACCAGACCCGGCCGGCCTAGGGGTCTACGCGCCGGGCCTCCAGGAGTTCCTGATTTTCGGACCGACCGGATACTGGGCGCTCTCCTAACCCCGCCATCGGCGGGGCCTCCGGGCGGATACCCAGGGCGGCTGTTGCCCACAACGTCAAGTGGGACGGACCCCATCGGCGCCGACGTGACCGCCCCGGAGTTCCCGCTCGGGCCCGAGGTGCTGGAACCCGCCCGGCGCGCGCTCGGCCGCGGACTCTGCCCGGAGTGCTTCGGCCGCCTGTTCGGGCGAGCCGGCCACGGACTCACGAACCCCGAGCGGGCGGCCCGGATCTCGGAGGCGCTCGGCCCGCTCGTGACCTCGGACATGTGTCCGGTCTGCGAGGGGGCGTTCGACCGGATTCCGGTCTGGGTCGAGCGCTGCGAAGCGGCCGGGGTCGACTACGAATGGGCGCGGTTCTCGTGCGGTTCGCGGTGGGAGCCGGAGGCGCTCGCCCGGGAGGAGGCGCTCTGGCTCACCGTCGGGACCTCCTCCGGCGAGAGCATTCATAGCGCCTTCAACCGCGAGCTCGGCAAGCGGCTCGAGACGGCGAGCGGATCGGAAGCCACGACCGAGCGGCCCGAGGTCGTCTTCCTCGCGGACATCCCGGTCGGCCGGGTCAGCCTGACCGTCATGCCGCTCTACTTCCGAGGCCGGTACCGCAAGCTCGACCGGACGCTCCCGCAGACCCGGTGGCCCTGCCGGGCGTGCCACGGGATCGGCTGCGACCGGTGCGGCGGCACTGGAAAGACGTACCCCACGAGCGTGGAGGAGCTCGTCGCCGCCCCGTTCCTCGCCGCGACCGGGGCGGAAGGCACGCGCTTCCACGGGATGGGGCGGGAGGATATCGATGCCCGCATGCTCGGACGGGGTCGGCCGTTCGTGCTCGAGCTGCGGCGACCGAAGCACCGGACGATCCGTCTCGCCGACGTGGTCGCCGAGGGGAACCGGGGCTCCGCGGATCGGGTGGAGCTCCTCGACGTCGTCCCCGCCGACGCGGCGGAGGTCGTCCGCGTCAAGGAGGCGTCGCCGATGAAGAGCTACCGCGTCGGCGTCACGGGAATCGTCGCCGTGGCAAATCTTAATGAAGCCCTGACGTTCGCAACCGGCCGAGCAATCGCTCAACGCACCCCGACGCGCGTCGCGCACCGGCGGGCCGACCGCGTTCGCACGCGTCGGATCGTCTCGGCGTCGATCGTCGAGGCGAGCGAGGGGCGGTTCACGCTCGACCTGCGGGCCGAGGCCGGCACGTACATCAAGGAATGGGTGGAAGGCGACGATGGAAGGACCGACCCGAGCCTCTCGGGGCTCTTGGGAGCACCGCTGACCGTCGAGTTCCTCGACGTGCTCGATATTCACGACGACGAACCGGGGCGATAGACGATGGTCAAGAGTTCGAAGGGGTTCCGCTCCCGCAGCCGCGGCACGTTCACCAAGGAGGTGCGCGAGCGCGGCATGCCGCCGGTCACGCGCTTCCTGCAGGAGTTCGCGATCGGCGAGAAGGTCCTGGTCGTCCTCGAGGCGTCGGACCCGCACGGGCAGCCCCACCCCCGCTACCAGGGGCGGACGTGCACGGTCGTCGCGAAGGTCGGCCGCGCGTACAAGATCGAGTTCCTCGACGGCCACAAGGCGAAGCAGCTGATCGCGAACCCGGTCCATCTCCGGCGGGCCGGCGGCGGAGCGAAGTAGATGCCCGACCCCGTTCCCCTCTCCGACGTCCGCAAGATGCTCACCGAGGAGGCCGGCCGGCGCCCGCTGCCGCGCGAGGCGCTCCTCGCCCAGCAGCACGCGGAGCTGTTCGCCCCGCTCGACCCGGGGGACGTCCACAAGCTCGTCGCCG
>DASYOF010000187.1:0-4480 GCA_036007995.1 Thermoplasmata archaeon | reverse complement strand
CCTCACGAATCGTTCCCCGAGACTCGGGACCACCCGTCGGCCCGAATAAACCCAGCGCACGCGGCGTTGGTTCGGCTACGGGAGGGTCTCCCCGGGTACGGCGGCCGTCGTGGGAGGCGGCTCCCCGCCCGGGGGGGCCCGATGCGGGGCCGGTTCGAATCCCAGCGAACGGAGCTGGGGGAAGGCGGCCATCAGTCCCCCGACGAGGATCGTGCCCACCCCGGCCAGGATGAACGGCGTCTGGGCCGAGCCGAGGAGCAGGGTCAGCGTCCCGCCAAGATATTGGCCGATCGGCACCATCGCGTAGCTGCCGACCTCGTCGGCCGCGAGCACCCGGCCGAGGAGTTCGTTCGGCACGGTCGCCTGCAGCGTCGCGAGGAAGACGGTCATGTACATCCCCGGGAAGATGCCGAAGAGCACCATGTCCGGCAGGCTGATCCAGATCGAGTGGCTGAGTCCGAGGATCAGGACGCTGACGCCCTCGCCGGCCGTGACGAGCGCGAGCGTCCGCCCCGCGACCCGCTCGAACCGGATCCGGCCCATCACCAAGCTTCCGATCGCGACCCCGATCGAGGAACCGGTGACCATTCCCCCGTAGAGGAGCGCGCTCGAGACGCCGAGCGTGCTGGTCACGTAGAGTCCGAGCTCCACGAACGCCGCCGTGGTCAACGAGTTGATCGCGAGGGCGGTGAGGGTGAGCTGGAGGAGCGCCTTTCGGCGCCACAGGTAGCCATACCCGCGTCGGGCGTCCTGGACGAACGTCGTCTGGGGGATGGTGGGCGGCTGGGGGCGGTCGACGCCGATGCCGCCGAGGGCCAACTGGGCGACGACGAGGAGACCTAACGGGATCGCCGCCGCCACGAACGCGCGGCTGGTGCCGAGCGCGAGGCTGCCGGTCGCCGCGAGCGACGCCGCGACGCTGACGCCGATCGAGAGGGCGAAGATCAGGCCGTTCGCGCTCGCCAGGTCGGCCGAGGGGAGGAGTTTCGGAAGCGCGGCGTTGTAGGCGGGCCGGAACATCGTCGTGGCCGCGCTGACGGCGGCCCACGCCGGGATCATCAGCAGCATCCAGAGCGGCAGGAAGTATCCCGCGGGGCCCGGGAGGGGCACCCGCATTTCCGGTCGCACGAAGAGGTCGAGGAGGATCCCGAGCGTCCCGGCCGCGGCGAGCGCGTTGGTCATCCGCATCAGGCGGCGACGCTCCATCCGGTCGGCGAGGGTGCCGGAGACGAGCGCGGCGACGAGCGTCGGCACCGTCGCCGCCAGGCCCTCGAGGGCCAGGGTCGGCGCGACGTAGTTGAGCTGGCCCGCGTACTCCGGGGCCGTCGCGATCGTCCAGACCAGGATCAGGACGAGCGCGGCGGGAGCGCCGTACGAGAACGACCCCGCGATCCCGAACCGACGGACCCGCGGGTTCGAGAGGAGCGCGCGGTACGAGGTCAGGGGGGCCAACCTCCGAGGGCGCGCACTCGGGAGGTGGTCCATAATGGTTCCGTGGTCCGAGGTTTTCGGAACGATGGCGGGTTCGCTTCTGGCGGGTCATTTTCTGACGAGAAACCGGCCCCACGTTCGTGGGTGCAGGTTTTGACCGTGGACCCGTATCCGGCCGCTGGCGATGCGGATCGTCCATGAGGACCCGAAGCTCGGGGAGCGGAAGCTCCTGCTCCAGACGCCGTCGGACCTGTGGCGCGTCGCCCGGTTGATCCGCCCCGGCGACCAGGTCGGCGCCTCCACGACCCGGCGGGACCCCGAAGCCCCCGAGGATGCCCCCGCGGCCCAGCGGGAGCGGCGCCGGGTGTTCCTCGTCGTTCTCGCGGAGCAGGTCGAGTTCCACGGGTTTACGAAGCACGTGCGGGTCACCGGCCCGATCGTCGAAGGCCCGTTCGACATCGGCCGTCATCACACGCTCGACATCGACGTCGGCGAGACCGCCGCCGTGCGGAAGACGAACTGGACCGCCGGGGATCGGGCGCTCCTCGAAGAGGGGCTCGCCGGGGCGGGGGAGCCGACCGTCCTCGTCGCGACCGTCGACTGGGGCGAGGCCACCATCGTCCGGCTCCGAGGCCGCTCGGTCGAGACCGTCGCCGACGTCCGACGGACGCTCGCCGGAAAACGGGAGGGGTCCGGCCAGGCGGAGAAGGACCGCCGCACGTACCTCGAGGAGCTCGTCGGGATCATCGTGCCCGCGCTCGCCGACGCGACGACGGTCGTCATCGCGGGGCCAGGGTTCCTGAAGGAGCAGCTCGCCGCCGCCCTCGGCGAGGCCGCGCCGGCCCACCGGGCGAAGTGGCACATCGTGGCGACGGCGGAGTCCGGTCGCGTCGGCCTCGACGAGCTGCTGCGCTCGGGGAAGGCGGCGGAGGCGCTCCGAGGGTCGGTGGCGGCCGAGGAGGCGGACCTCGTCGAGCGGCTGGTCACGGCGCTCGGCGGCGCCCGGGCCGCGGTCGGTCCGGTCGAGGTCGCCGAGGCGGTCGGCGCGGGCGCGGCGGAGACGGTGCTCGTCTCCGAATCGCGGCTCGCCGAGCCCGCGACGCAGGCGACGCTCGAGGCGTCGAAGGGCGCGCGCGCGCGGGTGTTCGTGGTCCGCGACGAGGGCGACGCGGGGAAGCGGCTCCACGGCCTCGGCGGGATCGGGGCGCTGCTCCGGTACGATTGGACGCCCTCGACCGGGCGTCGGGCCGCCGGGACCCGATAGGCCTACGGGATCGCCTGGACCGCCTCGCGGAGGTCCTCGAAGCGCCGCTTCAGGTCCTTCAGGGCGTACCGGAGCGCCTCGCGGGCGGAGAGGCTGCCGTCGGTCTGGAACTGCAGGAAGAACTTCTCGGTGTCCGGCTCGACCTTGATGCTGCCGTGCTCGCAGCTCTTCTCGCACGCCCAGCAGAGGATGCACTTCGTCTCGTCGGTGACGGTGATCTTCCCGGACTCGTAGTCGAGGATGTTCACCGGGCACGAGCCGGCGGCGCGCTTCAGGCAGGCGTCGGTGCAGCCGGACTTCTTCGCGATCTTGATGTGGGGGCGCGGGGAGACGCCGACCGCGTGGGCGACCTGCCACTTCGCGTGCTCGCGCGCGGTGCCGACGACGGCCGTCGCGTACGCGAGCAGCGCCTGGCGGGCGCCGAGCCGGACGATCGGGACCTCGGGCTCGAGGATGGCGAGGCTCGCATCGCCGAGAGGGGTGATGTCCCGTGCGTAGACGGTGCACGGGCCCTTCTTGTCGATCGAGAACATCGCCTGGCAGTGGGCGCAGCCGGCGCCCTCGCACGTGCACTCGGACTTCCGGCGGAACTGGCCGAGGTCGGTCGGGATCGGGAGCAGGCCGAGCCGGAGGGCGACCCCCTCGTCGAACATGCTGGTCGACGAGTCGTAGTCCTTGCCGCTCGCCTCGTCGCGGATCGGGCCGAGGTGGAACTCGACGTCCTCGATCGCGAGCTTCGGCACGTCGGCGATGAGCGTGCGGCGGATCGCGTTGAGCTTCGAGGCGCTCGCGCCGGAGAACTCGATCTTGAGCTCGCGGGTCTTCAAGTCGACGACCGAGACGTCCACGCTACACCCGCCGGCCGCGCCGGCCTCCCTTCGCCTTCGTGCCGTCGTGCGGCACCGGCGTGACGTCCTCGATCCGGCTGATCTTCATCCCCGCGCGGGCGAGGGCGCGGATGGCGGCCTGGGCGCCGGGCCCGGGCGAGCGCGCGCGGTTCCCGCCGGGGGCGCGGACGCGGACGTGGAGGGTGTCGTACCCCTTCTCCTTCATCGTCGCGGCGACCTGGTCGGCCGCCTTCATCGCGGCGTACGGGCTCGACTCGTCCCGGGCCGCCTTGACGACCATGCCGCCGGTCGCCTTCGTGAGCGTCTCGGCGCCGGTGATGTCGGTGACGGTGATGTGGATGTTGTTGTAGCTCGCGAAGATGTGCGCGATGCCGATCTTCGCCATTGCCTACACGCCTCCCGGAGTCGGCCCGGGGGGCGGTGGCGCGCTCTCCTGGTTCCGGCGCGAGAGCTTCTCGCGGATCGCGACGCGCACCGGGTGCTCGTCGGAGGTGAGGCCGGAGGACGGAGCGTACTGGATGTCGGTCTCCTGGGCCGCGAGCACGAGGTACCCCGGTCGCGTGACCTTGTGGTTACCGATCGTCAGGTGGCCGTGGACGATCAACTGCCGGGCTCCCTTCGGGGTCGGCGCCAGCTCACGTCGGAAGGCGATCCACTCGAACCGCCGCTGGAGGACGACTTCGGGAGTGAGAGCGAGGACGTCGTCGAGGCTGGTGCTGCCGGCGGGGAGGACGCCGAGACGGGTCAATCGGCCGAGGAGTCCATCCGACTCCCGCTTCGCCTGCGCCTCGCCGGCGCGCACGCGCGCCTGGAGCTCCCGCGCCTGGCGACGGAATCCGCGGAGGATCGACTGCGCCTTCCAGAGCTCGCGTTTGTTCTTCAAGCCGTACTTGGCGACGAGCTTGCGCTCCTCGTCCATCCGGGCGGCCTCCCACGG
>DASYOF010000186.1:0-5768 GCA_036007995.1 Thermoplasmata archaeon | reverse complement strand
GGAGGAGACGCTCTGGCAGACCGTTCGGCTGCTGGAAGGGGTCTCCATCGCCAACCCCGTCCAGGTCGCCCGGGGCTACCCCCACGAGCTTTCCGGCGGCATGCTGCAGCGCGTCATGATCGCCATGGCGCTCTGCTCGGAACCTGAGCTCCTCATCGCCGACGAGCCCACCACGGCGCTCGACGTCACCATCCAGGCGCAGATCCTGGAGCTCATGCGGGACCTGAAGGCCCGCATGGGGAGCTCCATCCTCCTGATCACCCACGACCTGGGCGTCATCGCGGAGGTGGCGGACCGCGTCTGCGTGATGTACGCGGGGAACGTCGTGGAGACCGCTCCCGTACGGGAGCTCTACAAGCACCCGTTGCACCCGTACACCCAGGGGTTGCTGAGCTCCATCCCGAGGATGGACGAGCCGGACAAGAAGCTCGAGTCGATCCCCGGCTCCGTACCCAACCTCATTTATCCCCCCTCGGGCTGCCGGTTCCATCCCCGGTGCCCCCACGCCATGCCGGTGTGCCGAGAGAAGCGTCCTCCGATGACGATCGAAGGTGGTGGCCACACGGTAGCCTGCTACCTGTACAACGGGCCGGTCGCCCCGGGGTAACGCGGTCGGGTACAGGGGAGTCGGCGGCCCAATGGACAACGGACAATCGGGACCGATCCTTCTCTCGGTCCGCAACCTCCGCAAGCACTTCCCCATCCGCGGGGGCCTCTTCTCGAGCCACATCGGCGACGTCCGCGCCGTCGACGGCGTCAGCTTCGACGTCCACGAAGGCGAGACGGTCGGCCTCGTCGGCGAGTCCGGCTGCGGCAAGACCACGGTCGGCCGCCTCGTGCTGCGGCTGATCGACGCGACGAGCGGCCAGACGTACTACCGCCCGCCGCCGGAGGTGTTCGGCCGCCTCGAGGAGCTCTACGCGAAGCTCCCCCTCGACGGAACGACCGACGGCAACCTCGGCCCGGGCGCCCAGGCGGCGATCCAGGAGCTCGACGGGATCGCGCGCCAGTACTCGCTCTACCGGATGTCCGCGAAGAAGATCCACAACCTCCGCGGCAAGCTCCAGATCGTCTTCCAGGACCCGTTCTCCTCGCTCTCCCCGAGGATGCTGATCCGCGACATCGTCAGCGAGCCGCTCGCGATCCACCACATGGGCACCCGGGCCGAGCGGTACAAGCGGGTCGCCGAGCTCCTCCAGTCGGTCGGGCTCAACCCCGAGCACCTCTGGCGGTTCCCCCACGAGTTCTCGGGCGGGCAGCGCCAGCGGATCGGCATCGCCCGCGCCCTCGCGCTCCGGCCGGACTTCATCGTGCTCGACGAGCCGACGAGCGCCCTCGACGTGTCGGTCCAGGCGCAGATCCTGAACATCCTGAAGCGCCTCCAGACCGAGCAGCGCCTCAGCTACCTGTTCATCTCCCACCACCTCTCCGTGGTCCGCGCGATGGCCCACCGGGTCGTCGTGATGTACCTCGGGAAGGTCGTCGAGCGGGCGCCGACCGAAGACCTGTTCGACCGCCCGATGCTCCCGTACACCCAGGCGCTCCTCGCCGCGATCCCGATCCCCGACCCGGAGCTGAAGCGCGACCGGATCATCCTCAAGGGGGACGTGCCGAGCCCCGCCGCGCCGCCGCCCGGGTGCCGGTTCCATACCCGGTGCCCCGCCGTGATGCCGATCTGCTCGAAGGTCGAGCCGCCGCTCATCCGGATCCGCGGCGACCACTGGGTCGCCTGCCACCTGTTCCCGACCCCCGCGCCCGGCGCCTCGAGCGGCGCCGCGCTCACCTCCTCCGGCCCGATGCCCGAAGGCCCGGAGCCGGTCGCGCTGCCGAGCGCGGCCGGTTGACCGGTCGGCCTGTGCGATGACCGCCGCCGCCCGCTCGCTCGGCCGTCCGCCGCCGACCGATGACGAGAAGAAGGCGGCGATCGAGGACCCCGGGGTCCCGTGGAAGGACTGGTTCTTCTTCTCGTTCCTGAAGCCGTGGCTCGGCCTCGGGATGCTGACGGTCGACGCGTTCGTCGCCGGGGCCGCGATCGAGGCCCATAGCGCCGCCGCGCTTGCCGGGGGCCTCGCCGTGGCCGTCTACCTCGAGTTCCTCGTCTACCGGGCCCTCTGGACCCGCCCGGGGGCCTCCGAGTCCCGGTCGGAGCCGTTCCGGCCGAGCTGGTACCGCCCGGTCCGCGTCGGGCGCTGGACGCCCGAGGCGTGGTACCCCGAGCGGTTCCGGATCCGGGCGCCCGGGGCGACCGGGCCGGACCCCGCGGACTTCCTCTAACCGATCCGAGCCGCGGGCCGGCGGGTTCCCAAACGCCATCGGGAGCCTCCCCGGTTCGAGCCGTGCGCCAGGAACGGTGGCTGCGAAACTCCAGAAACGAAAGAATCACAACGGGCGGGAATGGGTTCGGCGGCGCCCCTCGGGGGACGCCGCCGGTGGAATGGTTTGTCCGACCCGTCCTCGTCCTACACCAGGCCGTTGCCGGTGAACGAGTACCAGGTCTGGTCCCCGCCGCCGCCAATGACGATGTTCGAGTTCGCGGAGGCCGCGTTGATCCACGGCGCGGTCGTCAGCACCACGTTCTCCTGGCCCCAGTAGGTGTACAGCGCGAGCGCGTTCGCGATGTGCTCGATCATGTTGTACACCAGCACCCGCTGTGGCCCGTTCGGGAGGTGGCCGGCCACCGCGATCGCGAGCGACATCGCTGCGTACGCCGTCCCCTCGCACGAGGGGAGGATCGCGCCCGGGGTGTTCGCCTGGGTCGACCAGTACCCGTAGTCCTGCCAGGAGTGGCAGGTGGTCGCGTTGTACGCGGTGACCCCGTACGCCGGGGCTCCCTCGAGTTGCTCCGAGAGCGCGTCCGCGTGCGTGTACGACCCGTCGGGCTGGTAGAGCGGCACCATGTAGTCGGTGGGGTCGGGGTAGTCCGGGGCCCAGCCGAGCGTGTAGAACGGCATCGGGTTCGAGCCCGGGCCGTTGTACAGCGAGTTCAGGACGAGGTCGGTGAAGTCGATGTCCACCACGTCCATCTTCAGCTTCCCGCCGGAGAGGCTGCTGATCTCGCTGGCCCAGAGCGCAAGCCGCTGGTCGACGTCCGGGGCTCCGGTCTCGCCGAAGAACGGAACCTCGCACGGGCTCGAGGTCGAGCAGCCGTTGAGCTCCGCATCGTACTGCGGGTTACCGGGCGTCGTGATCTGCGTCCACCACCAGGCGGCCGAGCCGACCGTCGAGGTCGACGACGACGGGTCACCGCTCTGCCAACTGATGTTGGTGGGGTAGTAGTTCGACATGAACTGCGGGATCGCCCCTCCATAGTTGAACAGATACTGGATGCCGTCCTTCGTCGAGATCGTCTGCTGCGCCGTCTGGTACGGGTACGAGTTCACGAAGAAGTTCCGCACCCCGATGTTGGTGAAGAAGTCCTGGGGCACCGTGATCGGGTTCGTCGTGTACTTCTGCGCTCCCGCCTTGCTGAACAAGAACGAGAATGGGAAGAAGCAGATGCTGATCGACGGGAAGGTCGTCGCGGAGACCTTCTGCTCCTGGATCAACTGCAGCAACAGCGCCGCGTCGGTCGCCGGGATCGACGCGAGGTCCGCCTGACCCGCCTGGTAGGCTTCCTCACCGGGCAGCTGGCTCTGCTCCCAGAGCACGCTCACGGACGGCACGTACGCGCCGACCGCGGGCTCACAGCCCGTCCAGGTGCACTGGGGGTTCTGCGCGTAGCCCGGGTTCGCCTTGAGCAGGTAGCTCGACCCGATCTTGAGGCTCGCCATGTAGTACGGGCCGCTGCCGGCCATCGTCCACTGGACGTTGCCGAAGAAGTGGCCCAGCGCGCCGGACCCGTCCGTCTCCCAGGTGTCCCAGGAGGTCGGCGTCATGTTCGTCACGCTCGTCGCCTCTTGGAACGCGGCGCTCGACGTCGACGTCGCGCCGCCGGGGAGCAGGCACGGGTGGTCTCCCTGGTCGGCCGTGTTGCCCTGGGTCCAGCCCGGGATCCCCGCCGACTGCGGGGAGGCGCTGAAGAAGCCGCACGGAACGATCGACGAGCCGAGCCCGTCCGAGATCAGTTCCAGGAAGTACGGCCAGCTCACTCCGTTCGCACCGGCGTTGAAGGTGACGCATCCGTGGTACGGGGCGCTCATCGCCGCCGTCGGGCACGCGCTCGTGTTCACGCCGATCGCGCCGAAGATCCCCTGCGGGGTGTTGTTGAGCGTCGCGTGGATCCCGCCGTCCCAGGCCGAGCTCCCGGTGGACAGCAGCGACTGCGCCACGATCCAGCCGTTGTTCGCGCCGAAGGCCGGCTGGGTCGCGAACGCGAGCGTCCGCGCCAGGCTGAACAGGACGTCCGACGGGTACACGCCCCAGGTCTTCTGGTTCGACGAGTCGTAGAACTGGGACGTTCCGCTCAGGACGAACGTGTAGTTGTTGCCGCTGGTCAGGTTGTCGCCCGAAAACAGCTTCGAGCACGCCGGGCTGCCCGGGACGCAGGCCGCCTGGACGGGAACGAAGTTTTCGTAGCCGGGGCCCGAGTCGCTGCCGTTGTACGCGATCAGCGTCTGGTAGACGTTGATGATCGGCTCGTACCCGACGGTCTCATAGTCGAGCGCCGGGTCTTCCGAGGTCGACCCGCCCGGGGAGTACTCGTAGATGTTGAGCGAGCCCTTGTGGGGGCTCGAGGAAGCGGTCGCCCCACCGGCGAGGCCCGCGTGGACCCCGCTGGCCGCCACGAAGACCGTCCAGACGTAGTTCTGGAACACGGTCGTGCTCCCCGAGACGGACTTCCCGATGAAGCTCGCCGTGTAGATGCCCGGATTGGCGTAGATGACCGTGGTCGTCGCCGTGGAGTTGGTCGTCTTGGTGTTGCTCGTCGTCACACCGCTGCCGGTCGCCGCGATGGTCGGGGGCGACGCCAGGAACGACGGGTTCGTCGGAGCCGAGGTGTACGACCCGCTGAGCGTGACGGACTGGCCCTGACCGATCACGGTCGTGGCACCAGTCGTCGTGTCGCTCGTGTTCGCCGCGACCACGCCGCCCACCGAGGGCGCCGCGCCGGACGAGGACGAGGTGTAGGACGGAGACACAACGATCGCGACGAGCGACTGGAAGTTGTCGTGGACGGCGCCGTTCACGCTGGCGGTGACCGAGGCCAGGTAGGTCCCCGGCTGCGCGTAGACGTGCGCCGCGGTCGGCGTCTTCGACGTGGTGTTGTTGCCGTCACCGAAGTTGAAGTTGTAGGAAGAGGACGTTTCGCCTTTTTGGAAAGATGCCGTGAATGGAACCGTGGTGCCCGCTTGAGCCGCCTTGAACGGCACCAGGAGGGTCATGTCATGCGCCGCGGCCAAATTCACGCAAATGTAGCTGGTCGCCGGCGCGCACGTCGAGGTCGACGACGTCGTCGGCTTGACCGAGGCGAAGGCGAAATACCCGCCGGCCGCCACCAACGCGATCACGACGATCATGACGACCGCCGCCGTCGGTGTCGACATAGCGCGCTTTCCGCGCCACCGCCCGTTCTGACCTGGAGACATGTCCTCCGCTCCCATTCGTTTTCACCCAAAGTTCGGCTTCCGCCGAGCCTGCGCGGCCAACCCCGTCTCTAATATATATATATGACCGGAAACCGCGGCGGCTTACGGACCATCCCGTAACCGGACGAGCTGGGAACCGACGGTTTCGAGCGATTCCTCGGCGGTGAACGGCCAGCACTGGCCGGACGGTGAGCAGTTGGTTCGTGAGCTTGGGTGTCGAGCGGAGCGCCCGTGCTTTCGGCC
>DASYOF010000185.1:0-6968 GCA_036007995.1 Thermoplasmata archaeon | reverse complement strand
CTTTCGGACGGCCTGATGAAGCGCTCCCGGATCTCCGGGACGAACGTCTTCCGGTTCGACCGGGCCGAGGGCCACTACGCGGTGGTCGGGCTCCGCGGCCACATCGTCGAGCTCGACTACCCGAAGGAGTTCGCCGAGTGGTCGCTCGAGACGCTCCCCGCGCTGCTCGAAGCCGAGCCGCTGAAGCGCGTGACCGCGGAGGGGATCGTCGACGCCCTCCAGGAGATCGTCCGCGAGTTCGACCGCGTCGTCATTGCGACCGACTTCGACCGCGAGGGCGAGCTGATCGGGCTCGAGTGCCTCGAGCTGCTCCAGAAGGTCCACCCGAACATCGAGGTGAAGCGGGTCCACTACAGCGCGCTCACCCGGGAAGAGATCGAGGGCGCGTTCGCGAACCTCACCACGCTCGACCACGCGCTCGCCCAGGCAGCCGAGGCGCGCCAGGAGATCGACCTCGTCTGGGGCGCGCTCCTGACCCGCTACCTTTCGATCGTCGCCGAGCAGCGCGGTCGCAGCTTCCTGTCGGTCGGGCGGGTCCAGACCCCGACCCTCGCGCTCCTCGTCGAGCGGGACCAGGCGATCAAGGAGTTCGTGCCGACGCCGTTCTGGAAGGTCGAGGCGGACGCGGACCACGACGGCACGAAGTTTCCGCTCGCCCACGCGCACGGCACGTTCGAGTCGAAGTCCCCCGCCGAGCGGATCGTCGAGCACCTGCAAGGCGCGACGACCGGCAAGGTCCTCGAGTACGCCGAAGAGCCGACGAAGCGGCGACCGCCGATCCCGTTCAGCACGACGCTCTTCGTCGCGGAGGCGACGCGGCAGGGGCTCGGGGCGGCGTACGCGATGCGGATCGCCGAGGACCTGTACACGCAGGGGCTGATCAGCTACCCGCGAACCGACAACACGGTGTACCCCCGGGGCATCGGGCTCCGGCCGCTCGTCGAAAAGTTCCTCGCCACGCCGTTCAAGGAGGCCGCCGAGTACGTCCTCCTCCAGCCGTCGTTCCACCCGTCCCGGGGCCGCACGGAAACGACCGACCACCCGCCGATCTACCCGACGAGCGCGATCGACCCGGCGAAGCTGAAGCCCGACCACGCCCGCATCTACGAGCTGATCGTCCGACGGTTCCTCGCGACGGTCGCCCCGGATTCGACCGGCCTCGCCCGGACCGCGAAGGTCGACATCAAGGGCGAGGAGTT
Organism: Thermoplasmata archaeon; assembly: GCA_036007995.1. Classification (GTDB taxonomy): domain Archaea; phylum Thermoplasmatota; class Thermoplasmata; order Lutacidiplasmatales; family UBA184; genus Lutacidiplasma. Next base: position 5,769 of record DASYOF010000185.1, on the reverse strand, counting down.
CCTCGGCAAGGGCCAGCTCCTCGTCGAGCCCGGCTGGTACCGCGTCTATCCGTACTCGACGCCGGAAGAGAGCCCGCTCCCGCCGCTCACGGTCGGTGGGACCGTCTTGATCGAGGCGGTCCGGCTCGTCGAGGACCAGACGAAGCCGCCGCGCCGCTTCACCCAGGGGTCGCTGATCCAGGAGATGGAGCGGCTCGGCCTCGGAACGAAATCGACCCGTCACGACGTCCTCCAGAAGCTGTTCGACCGCCACTACGTGACCCAGCGGGCGCTCGAGCCGACGAGCACCGGGATCGCGGTCACGGAGGCGCTCAAGGCGCACGCGCCGGTGATCACCCGGCCGGAGATGACCCACCGGCTCGAGGACGACATGGAGCTCGTCGCCGAGTCGAAGAAGCCGAAGTCCGAGGTGATCGCGGAGTCGCGCGACATGCTGCGCGAGGCGTTCGAGCTCCTGACCCGGAACACCGAAGGGGTGAAGGCGACCCTCCGGGGCGCCCTCGACCGACAGCGGTTCGTCGGCCCGTGCGCGAAGTGCGGGGGAGCGCTCCAGCTCACGCGAAGTCCCCGGGGGAGCCGGTGGGTCCAATGCGTCAACAACCCCGCGACCTGCCCGGCGAACTACGCCCTCCCGTCGGCAGGGTTCATCGAGCCCGCTCCGGAGTTCCTCTGCGCGACGTGCCAGGTGCCCCGGGTGAAGATCACCTTCCGAGGGCAACGGCCGGACCTCTACTGCATCAACACCGACTGCGCCGAACACCACAAGGCGTTCCGGATCGGTGAGTGCCCGTCGTGCCGCTCGCCGCTCGCGATCCGGTACTCGTTCGCCGGCAACCGGTTCGTCGGCTGCACCGGCTACCCGACGTGCAAGGTCACGTACCCGCTGCCCCAGCGGGGGAAGCTCGAGAAAGACCAGCCCCCCTGTCCGGTCTGCCGGGCCCCCGTCGTCACCGCCATCGAGCGCGGCCGACCGCCCTGGACCCTCTGCATCAACCCCGAGTGCCCGACGCGGAAGGAGAAGCAGGCCGAACGGGAAGCGCGCGCCGCCGAGCGCAAGAAGGTGGCCACGGCCAAGACCCGGGCGAAGAACAAGCGCGCCAAAGCGGCGGCCGCCAAGACCGGGACCGCCGAGGTCGCCGAGGGCACGCCTCCCGACCCCGCGCCCGCCCCCGCCGTGGCGAAGTCGAAGACCGCTCGGAAACCGGCGCCGCGCTCCCGCCGCCGCCCCGCCGAAGAACCCGCGGCGGCCGAGCCGGCGGCGAACGGCGCGACGGGTCCCGCGTAACGAGCTCGAACCCCGCCCCCAGCCGTCGATCGGCGATGAAACCTCGCCCCGCCGGCGGCGTTTCCCTCCCTTCCGTCCCGCGTTAAATACGGTGCTCCCGTCGGAACACCGTGGAATCGTTGGCGGAGCTCATCGAACTCGATTCGCGCTCGTTCGAGCGGCGGCTCGCCGAACGCCCGGTCGTGATCGTCCCCGTGGGCGCCCTCGAGGCCCACGGTCCGCACCTCCCGTTGGGGGCCGACCAGATCCAGGCGGAAGCGACGGCGCAGGCGCTGGCTCAGCGGGTCGGGGCGATCGTCGCGCCGACGATCCCGTACGGCGTCTGCTTCGGCGCGCGCAACTTCCCCGGCACCGTCGACATCTCGATGGGCACGCTCTCCCGCTACACCGAGGAGGTGCTGACCGGCCTCGCGCGGCAGGGGGCGGGCAAGCTCCTCGTCCTGTCCGGCCACGCCGCGCGCGAACACATGGCCGCGCTCCGCGAGGCCGCCGACCACGCGATGCGGGCGGTCCCGGGAACCCGGATCGCGGTCCTCAGCGACTACGATTTCGTCTACGAGCGACGGGGCCTCGACGCTCCGGCGACGGACGGGCACGCCGGCCAATTGGAGACGTCGCGCGTGATGTCGATGCGGCCGGACCTCGTGAACGCCGATCGCGCCCCCGCGGGTAGGGGCGGGTCGCCGTTCGTTCCCGGCCCACCGACGCGCTCGGAGTGGCCGGAGAGCGTCGCGGGCGACCCCCGGCCCGCGACCGCCGAGCTCGGAGCGCGGCTCCAGACGTATGTCCTCGACCGGCTCGAGGCGACGGTCCGCGAGCTGTGGACCGAGTGAGCGGAGCTCCGATGGTCGCGAAGGAGCTCGTCGACCGCGGCGCCGGCGACGCCATCCGGATCCGGGGCGCCCGGCAGCACAATCTGAAGGACGTCAGCCTCGACCTTCCGAGGAACAAGTTCATCGTCATCACCGGGGTCTCCGGCTCCGGAAAGTCCTCCCTCGCGTTCGACACGTTGTACGCCGAGGGCCAGCGCCGGTACATCGAGAGCCTCTCGGCGTACGCCCGGCAGTTCCTCGGCCAGATGGACAAGCCCGACGTCGACGCGATCGAGGGGCTGTCCCCGGCGATCGCGATCGAACAACGGGCCGGCAGCCGCAACCCCCGCTCGACGGTGGGCACGGTCACCGAGGTGCACGATTACCTCCGACTCCTCTACGCGCGGATCGGCGTGCCGCACTGCCCGAACGACGGGGAGGAGATCGCTCCCCAATCGGTCGACCGGATCGTCGCCGCCGTCCGCGAGAAGGCGGAGGGCGAGAAGGTCGACGTGCTCGCGCCCGTGGTCCGGGCGAAGAAGGGCGAGCAGCGCGACGTCATCGACCGGCTCAAGCGCGACGGCTACCGGCGCGCCGTGGTCGACGGCGTCGAGGTCCGCCTGGGCGGCTCGGAGCTCCGGCTCGAGAAGAACAAGAAGCACACGATCGAGGTGATCGTCGACTCGCTCGAGGCGACCGAGGAGGAGGCGACGCGGCTCGCGGAGGCGGTCGCGCTCGCCCGGGACCTCGCCGAGGGGATCGTGATCCTGCGCCGCTCGGGAGGTCGGCGCGATTCGTTCTCGAGCCGCCGGGCGTGCCCGGTGTGCGGGTTCTCGATCGAGGAGCTCACTCCGAGGATGTTCTCGTTCAACAACCCGTTCGGGGCGTGCCCGGACTGCTCCGGCATCGGCGCCACGCTGCACGCCGACCCGACGCTGATCGCGCCGGACAAGACGAAGCCGCTGGCGAAGGCGATCTCGGTGTGGGGGCTGACGCCCGAGCGGGACGCGCTCGAGCGATTCGGGGCGGCGTTCGGCTACGACCCCGACCGGCCGATCAGCGAGCTCTCCGAAAAGGGGTGGAAGGCGCTGTTCTACGGTTCGGACGCCGCCGTCGGAGGCACCGGCCGGTGGGCCGGCGCCTGGTGGCACAGCGGGTGGCTGAAGGAGGGGCTCGTCGCGGCGGTCGAACGCCGATGGAAGGCGACAAAGAGCGAGGGCGCGAAGGAGTACTACCTCGGTTTCATGACGTTCACGCCGTGCCGCGCCTGCGGCGGCCGGCGGCTCAAGCCGGCGAGCCTCGCGGTCACGGTCATGGGCCGCTCGATCGCCGAGCTCTCGGCGATGAGCGTCGAGGAGCTCCTCCAGCGGATCCAGACGCTCAAGCTGACGGAGAAGGACGAGAAGATCGTCGGGCAGGTCCTGAAGGAGATCCGCTCCCGGCTCGGCTTCCTCGTGAACGTCGGGCTCACCTACCTTTCGCTCGACCGCGCCTCCGCCACGCTCTCGGGCGGCGAGGCGGAACGGATCGCGCTCGCGACCCAGATCGGGTCCGGACTCGTCGGAGTCCTCTACATCCTCGACGAGCCGTCGATCGGTCTCCATCCGCGCGACCATGAGCGCCTGCTCGCGACGCTCGAGACCCTCCGCGACCTCGGCAACACGCTCCTTGTCGTCGAGCACGACGAGATGACGATGCGGCGCGCCGACTGGCTCGTCGACCTCGGACCCGGCGCGGGGCGACTCGGCGGCGAAGTGCTGTACGCCGGTCGACCGGACGGGATCGCCCGGGCGCCCCGGTCGATCACCGGCGCCTTCCTCTCCGGACGGCGCTCGATCGCGGTTCCCGAGCGTCGGGCGACGCCGACGAACCGGTGGCTGGTCGTCCACGGGCCGAAGGAGAACAACCTCAAGGGCGAGGACGTGAAGATCCCGCTCGGAACGCTGACGGCGATCTCCGGCGTCTCCGGGAGCGGCAAGTCGACCCTCCTCTCGGAGATCCTGTACAAGGCGGTGCGCCGCCACCTCGGGCTCTCGCGCGAGACCGCGGGCAAGCACGACTTCATCGAGGGGATCGACCAGATCGACCGGGTCCTCCTGATCGACCAGTCCCCGATCGGCCGGACGCCGCGGAGCAACCCCGCGACCTACACGGGCGTGATGACGCCGATCCGCGAACTGTTCGCCGGTCTCCCGGAGGCGAAGTCGCGGGGGTTCGGGCCGGGCCGGTTCAGCTTCAACGTCGCCGGCGGGCGGTGCGAGGCGTGCGAGGGCGACGGGGTGATCCGCTACGAGATGCACTTCCTCCCCGACGTCTACGTCGTCTGCGAGGAGTGCGGCGGGAAGCGGTTCAACTCCGAGACGCTCCAGGTCACGTTCAAGGCCAAGTCGATCGCGGACGTGCTCGCGATGACCGTCGACGAGGGGCTCGCGTTCTTCGCCCACCACCGGCGGATCGCGACGCGGCTCCAGCTCCTCGTCGACGTCGGCCTCGGCTACATCTCGCTCGGCCAGAGCGCGACGACGCTCTCGGGGGGCGAGGCGCAGCGGATCAAGATCGCCTTCGAGCTCGCGAAGACCCCGACCGGCCGGACGCTCTACCTCCTCGACGAGCCGACGACCGGGCTCCACTTCGCCGACGTCGACCGGCTGCTCGAGGTGCTCCACCGCCTGCGGGAGGACGGGAACACGGTCGTCGTCATCGAACACAACCTCGACGTCCTCAAGTGCGCCGACTGGCTGATCGACCTCGGCCCGGAGGGCGGCGGCGCCGGCGGCCACGTGATCGCCGCGGGCCCGCCGGAAGAGGTGAGCCGCGTCCGCGGCTCCTACACCGGGCGATTCCTCGCTCCGTTGCTCGCGACTCCGGTCCCCGTGCCGGCCGCCCGGCGATGAGCGGCCCCACGCCCGGCCCGCCCGGGTTCGTGCCGGCGAGCGAACTTCGGGCCGCCGACGTCGACCGGTTCCACCCCGGACCGTCCACGCCGGGCGTCTACCTGTTCCGGTCCCCGGTCGGGGAGGTCGTCTACGTCGGCAAGGCGCTCCGTCTCCGCCGCCGGATCCTCGACCACCTCCACGCGCGGGTCGAGATCGACGGCACGATCCTCGCCCGGAGCGGCTCGGTCGAGTTCGTGCCGACGGCGAACGAGCGCGAGGCGCTCCTCCTCGAGGGGAGCCTGATCAAGCAGTACCAGCCGCCGTGCAATACGCTCCTGAAGGACGACCGGAGCTACCCGTACCTCGCGGTCACCGTCGGCGAGGAGTTCCCGCGCGTCCTCCTCGTCCGCCGCCCGCGTCGGTCGTCCCGCTACCTCCTCTTCGGACCGTACACGAGCGCCCGCGAGGCCCGGAGCGTCGGCCAGCTCCTCACCGAGACGTTCCGGTTGCGGCGGTGCGTGCGGCTCCCGAAGCGCGAATGCCTGTACTACCACATCGGCGCCTGCCCGGCGCCGTGCATCGGCGCGATCGGGGTCGAGGGGTACCGGGTCCAGGTCGACGGAGCGATCCACGCGCTCAAGCACCACGGGGAGGGGCTCGCCCCGGCGCTGGAGACCGAGATGCGGTCGGCCGCCGTCCAGGAGGAGTTCGAGCGGGCCGCGCTCCTCCGGGACGCGCTCGAGGGGTTCAAGGCGCTCACCGAGCGCCAACACGTGATCGGCCCCGGCGCCGGCCG
>DASYOF010000184.1:0-2961 GCA_036007995.1 Thermoplasmata archaeon | reverse complement strand
CCGCGCCACACATTGCTTTTTCCGCCGGAACGGGAATGCCGGTTCCCGGATGAGCGCCCCGCCCCCGCCGCCCGCCTGGCCGACCCCGCCCGTCGCGTACCAACCGCCGGCCGGCGCCTACCCGCCCGCCGGGCCTCCCGTAGGTCCCGGCTCGTGGTGGGCGTTTCGGCCCCTTCCGGTCCGGGAACACCTTGGTCGGATCCGCGAAGGGATCCGGTGGTACCTGCTCGTCCTGTTGCTCAACTTCCTCTCCGCGATCGCGGGGGCGGCCTTCGTCGGCTACGTCGTCGGGGGGGTGTTCTCCGGCAGCACCGCGAACGCCCCGACCGCCGGCGCGGCCGTGGCGAGCGGGGTCTCGACCGCGCTCGGCCTCGTCGGGCTCTTGACGCTGATCTTCACGATCGTCTCCTGGTTGAAGTGGCGGTCGGGGATCCGACCCCTCCCGGAAAGTGCGATGGAATTCGGTCCGGCGTACTGGACCGCGGCGGAGTCGGCGAAGAAGGACTACGGGCGGACCGTGTGGGCGTTCCTCTCCGTCTTCCTCGCCTCGCTGATCTTCATCATCGCGATCGTCGCGTACGCGGTCTCGCAGGTCATCAACGCCTGCGCCGGCCTCGGCGCGAACAACACGGGCTGCGTGAGCTCCTCGGCGAACGTCGCGGGCGGGGTCCTCGGCGCCACGCTCGCCTTCGGGCTCGTGGTCGCGTTGCTCGAGTTCCTGATGTACTACTTCTCGTCGCGAAGCCTCGTCGACGCGATCCGGCTCATCTCCGGCCCCGCCGAGCAGCAACGACTCGACCGGGGCCGCCTCTGGATGGTCGTGGGCGCGGCGATCACTCCGGTCGGGCTCGTGAACGCCGCCCTGATCCTCGAGGGCCACGCGTTCGAGCCGCTCGCCTTCGTGGGGATCTTGAGCCCGCTCCTGCTGCTCTACGGCCTCTACGAGATCCATGGCGCCTACAGCGCGTGGCTCGAACGCCGGTCCCCGCCTCCCACCGGCCCCCCGGCGTCCGGGCCGCCGTACGCCCCGCCCCCGGTCCAGCCGTACTCTCCCCCGATGGCGCAGCCGTACGGCGCCCCGCCCCCCCCAGCCGCCTCCGCCGTTCGGGCCTCCCGGTTCGCGCTAAACCGTTAAGCGGCACGGGCGCTCCCCGGGCCCGGACCGGTGAAAATGGCGGTTCGAATCGCGTTTGACGCGGTCGATTCGACCCAATCGGCCGCGCTCGACCGGGCGCGCGCCGGGGCGGTGGACGGCACCTACGTCGTCTCCGCCACCCAGTCGTCGGGGGCCGGCCGTTCGGGACGCACCTGGGCCTCTCCTCGCGGGGGCCTCTACCTCTCCTGGATCGGTCGGCTGCCCCGGGCCGCCCCGAGCCTCCTCCCGCTCGCCGTCGGCGTCGAGCTCCGCCGAGAGCTCGTCGGAGGAGCCGGTACGGAAACGCAGCTCAAGTGGCCGAACGACCTCTACGTGGTCCTTCCGGGCCGTCCCCCGCAGAAGCTCGGCGGGATCCTCGTCGATGAGGTTCGCGTCGGGCCCAACGCCTCCCGCGCGATCGTCGGGGTCGGTCTCAACGTGACGACGCCCCGGGGTTCGCTCCCGCCGGAGCTCCAATCGACGGCGGCGATCCTGGCCGAGCTGGCGACGCCGATCCCGAACGTGCGGGCCACCGAATCCTGGGTCGTCGACGCGATCGAGCGGTCCGTCGACCGGCTCGAGACGCCCGGCGGACCGGCCGCGGTGGTCGCCGAGTGCCGGCAGCATCTGTACGGCGTCGGAGCACCCGTGTCCGTCGACGGCCGTCCGGTCGGAATCCTCCGGGACCTCGCCGACGACGGGGCCGCCGCCGTCGAGCAGGACGGTGCCGTGGTCACGATCCACGCGGGCGAGCTCACGCATCCGGAGCTGGCATGACCGGGGCGTTCGACCGGTGGGAACTGAAGCGCCAGCAGACGCTCGCCGGTGGCGGCAAGGAGCGGGTCGCGAAGCACACGTCCAGCGGGAAGCTCACGGCCCGCGCCCGTCTCGAGGCGTTCTTCGACCCAGGGACGTTCGTCGAGACCGGCCCCTACGTCACGCACCGGGTCACGACGTTCGGCCTCGCGGACCGGCGGATCCCGGGTGACGGCGTCGTCACCGGGTGGGGCGAGGTCGAAGGCCGCCCCGTGTGCGCCTTCGCGCAGGACGCCACCGTCTTCGGAGGCGCGCTCGGCGAGGCCCACGCGGAGAAGATCGTCCGGGCGATGGAGCTCGCGAAGAAGGCTGGGGTGCCGGTCGTCGGTCTCGACGATTCCGGCGGGGCCCGCATCCAGGAGGGTGTGATGAGCCTCGGCGGGTACGGCGAGGTGTTCTTCCGGAACGTGCTCCTTTCGGGAGTCGTCCCGCAGCTGTCGGTCATCTTCGGCCCGTGCGCCGGCGGCGCGGTCTACTCGCCCGCCATCACCGATTTCATCGTCATGGTCCGGGGACAGGGCCAGATGTTCATCACCGGACCCGACGTCATCCGCGCCGTCACCGGGGAAGAGGTGACCGCCGAGGCGCTCGGCGGGGCGGACGCCCACGGACTCGTCAGCGGAGTCTCGCACTTCGCGGCCGACTCCGACCGAGCGGCGCTCGAACTGACCCGGAGGATCCTGTCGTACCTTCCTTTGAACAATCTCGAAGAACCCCCAGCCGCCGAGTCCCTCGAGCCCGTGGCGGGCGCCGCCGGCGAGCTCCGCGGCGTCGTCCCGGAGGACGCCAACGCCCCGTACGACGTCCTCGGGGTGGTGAGCCGCGTGGTCGACCCGGACTCGTTCCTCGAGGTCCAAGCCGGTCACGCCCCCAATCTGATCGTCGGTTTCGCGCGCTTGGCCGGACACCCCGTCGGCGTGGTCGCGAACCAGCCGAGCTTCCTCGCGGGCTGCCTCGACCTCACGGCCTCGATGAAGGGCGCCCGGTTCGTCCGCTTTTGCGACGCCTTC
>DASYOF010000183.1:0-2153 GCA_036007995.1 Thermoplasmata archaeon | reverse complement strand
CACCCGGTCGAGGTCGAAGTACGACCGTGTCAGGCGGCGAGCCTGCCGGTCCTTCCGGTAGTCGAAGCTGACGTATCGGAAGGGGCTGGCCGTCGCGAACACGAGCCGTCCGCCGGGGCGCAGCAACCGCGCGCATTCCGGGACGGTCCGGGACGGGTCGGCGAACGTCATCGCTCCCCAATCGCAGAAGATGATGTCGAACGACGCTGAGCGGAGCGGAACGTGCTCGGCGCTCGCCTGCAGGAGCGGCAGGCGAACTTTGCCGGATTTCGCGAGGGCGGCGGCTTTGGTGAGCTGAGCCCGGCTCACATCCAGCCCCACCGGGCGGGCGTTTCGGCGGGCAAGCCAGATCGACCACCGGGCCGCTCCGCACCCCAGCTCGAGAATCGATTTCCCACGGACCCGCCCGAGCAACTGCAAGGTGGACTCCGGGACTCGCCACAGCCCCCACGCCGGTCCCTTCGCGCCCCCGAGGATCTTCCGGTGCCGGGCATCGTAGGCGTCGCTGTCCCGGTCCCACGAGCGGCGGTTCGCTCGAACGTGGCCGTCCGAGCGATTCGACGATGTCGCGCTCCGCTTCGGCATCCTCGGGCTCCGCCACCTAGGAGCCGTTCCCATAACCTCTCGCCGCCGAGGCAGGACAGGAAGCTGCTACGGTGAGCTGGCTAGGTCGAGGCGGAAGTAGTGCATGCCCGGAAGGCAGTGGTCCCCGTACGGCTCGATCTCCCGGAACCCGAGTTGGCGGTAGAGACGCTGCGCGTCCGCCATCTCGGGGAGCGTGTCCAAAACGAGGCCCTCGTACCCGCGAACTCGGGCGAGGGAAGCGACCTCGAGGACCAGGGTCCGTCCGAGACCCGCGCGGCGGTACGCCGGTCGGACGTACAGTCGCTTCAGCTCGGCCGAGCGCCCCGGTCCCCGTCGAAGGCCGGCGCACCCGGCCAACCGGCGGTCGACCCGGCCGAGGAGCAGCGCGCCCGCCGGTTCGGCGTACGGTCCGGGCAGCGACCGGAGCTCGGACTCGAAGTCCTGGAAACAGAGGTCGGTCGTCAGCGACGCTTCGTATTCCCGGAACAGCCGACGGACGTTCGCAAGATCCCGGGGGGTGGCGACGGGACGAATCTCAGTAGGTCCGCCCCCTCGGCGGGCGTTCGGCGGTCTCGGCCTCACGTCCAACGAGAACGCGGTCGAAGGCAAAGCCGCTGGGAGCGGCAAAAGATTAGGTAGATTAACTATTTATGTCCCTGATGAGTAGGCGCTCGAACGAAGATGCCCGTCCCTCGAACGTCGCCGATGCTGGTCGCCCCCGAACACTTGATGATCGACGGGTTCCACTCCGCGACCCTCGCGTTCCGCGGTTGGCTCGCCGAGGTGCTTCCCGCGCACGGTCTTGGTCCGGCCCAATTCTTCACCCTCAGCGATATCGCCGAGCACGGCCCGCTGAACGCGGCGCACCTCGCGTCCTACCGATGCGTCAGTCCGCCGGCGGTCAGCGTCGTCGTGGATGACCTCGTGCGGACCGGGTGGGTCGAACGCCGACGCTCGGAGAAGGACCGGCGGGAGGTCGTCCTGACCCTCACGTCCTCCGGCCAGAAGCTTCTCGCCGAGCTCTGGCAGGAGATCGGTCACCGGATGGCCAAGGCGACGGCCGCGATCCCCCGAAAGGACCTCGAGACCACCGCCCGCGTGCTCACCTCGCTCGCGATCCCGTCCGGAGCCTCGCTCGGCTCGGGGAGCCTGGCATGAGCGCACCCGAGAAGCTGCTGGACGGCCGCCCGTACGACCCGGTGTACGGCCGGACCCTGCTCGGGATCCTCGCCGTGATGGCCCTCATGGTCACGTACGTCGAGACGATGGTCCTCCCCGCGTTCAAGCAGTTCTACGTCTTCTTCGACCAGACTGGCGGGAACTTCTCGACCATCGCCTGGATCCTCTCCGCCTACCTGCTCGTCGGGGTCGTCGTCACACCGATCTTCGGCAAACTCGGGGACCTGTACGGCAAGAAGCGGATGCTCGTCCTCGTGATGGGCGTCTACGCCGTCGCGGTCACGGTCGCCGGGTTCACCCCGAACATCGGTGCGGCGTTCGGCGTCAGCCGGCCGGACCAGATCTACGTCCTGATCGGCGTCCGGGCGGTCCAGGGGGTCGGCATGGCG
>DASYOF010000182.1:0-1690 GCA_036007995.1 Thermoplasmata archaeon | reverse complement strand
GGACGCGGTCCGAGTCTCCTCGTCGACGGCGGCTACTACTACGAGGCCGCGGCGTAAGTGTCTCGCCGGATCCAACTCCCGCAGCGCGTTGGGCTCGGCCCAGGTGCGGTGCCGGCCCGACGGAGCTCGACCCGTGGGGCTCGCCGAATCGGGAGGGTCGGCCCTCTCGAGCTGACCGACGGGCCGGCCACGCTGGTCCGTTGGGTGGGCGAGTCGGGCCCTTGCCCGTAGCTAGGCCCGAGGGCGGTCGTAATACGCCGTTCGCTGCTCCGGCCGTTGTGCCGGACATGAAGATGCCGAAGGCGGCGGACAAGGCGGTCGCGCTGTTCGCGTCGCTGGTCCCGAAACAACCCGGGGTGAGCCAACGACCGGTGTTCGGCCAACCGGCGGCCTTCCTTGACGGCAACATGTTCCTCGGGGTGTTCGGGGAAAATCTGATCGTTCGACTCTCGGAATCGGACCGCGCCCAGGCGGCGCTCGAGCTTGGAGCGAAGCCGTTCGAGCCAATGCCGGGCCGGCCCATGCGCGAGTACGTCGTCCTGCCCGCCAAGGTCCTGGCCGACCCCGCCTCCGCCGAGGCGTGGGTGGCACGGGCGCTCGCGTTCGCCCATCAACTTCCCAAGAAGGTGCCGAAGCCCCGAGCCGCCGCCCGCCGCCCCACGTAGTCGCCCCTCGCGTTCGGCCGGAAACCGTTAAGGGAAGTGGCCCGCGTCGCGGGACCGGATGACGTTGGCCGCGGACCCCCGGGGTCGGGTTCGCGTCGGCGCCCCGATCTCCCCCGCAGTCGTGGTGATGTACCTCGTCCTCGTGGTCCTGGTCGTGTACGCCACGCTCCACTCGTCGTTCACCTCCAATCCGCTCGTGCCCGAGTTCCTCATCGCGGTCATCCTGCTCTTCCTGGCCCGGTACGCGTCGACCTACTACGTCCTCGACGACCGCGCGCTCCACGCCCGGCGACTGTTCGGCTCGCGGACGGTCAAGCTCGAGGAAGTGCGGCGCGTCGAGTTCGCGAACCTCCGCGACCTCGGCCCGGTGAGTTTCTTCGGCGGCTGGGGGTGGCGCGGCCGGATGTGGAGTCCGATCATCCACAACTTCGATTCGATCCACACCGTCTCGCCGGGGCTGCTGGTCACCGCTGGCGACTACCCGCTCTTCATCTCCCCGAGGCACCCGGAAGAGTTCGCCGACGAACTCTCGCGTCGGGTCCGGTCGTACAGCCCGTCGGTCGAGATCGCGCGGTTCAGCGCCGCCCGCTCGTCGATCGCGTGAGCCGGCCGAGACCGGGGCGCGACCCGCGGGTCCGATCGTCAGTAGCGGGGCATCGACGGGTCGACCGTCTCCGCCCAGGCGTCGATCCCGCGGCGCAGAGATCGGACGTTCGGGAAGCCGTGGTCGAGGAGGAACCGGGCGGCGTCCGCCGAGCGGCGGCCGGACTTGCAGTAGACCACGATGGCGCGCTGCTTTGGGAGGAACCGGAATCGTGCGGCCAGCGAGCCTTTCGGTACCAGGCGGGCGTGCGGGAGATGCGCGATCGCCCATTCCCCGGGCTCCCGAACGTCGACCAGGGCGGGCGGATGGTCGCCCCGGAGCTCCTCGGCCAACGCGCTCGCGTCGACCTCGGGAACCCGCTCAACCGTTTCTGTGACCCCGCAGAACGCGGGATAGTCGATCAGTCCCCGCTGGGTCGGAT
>DASYOF010000181.1:0-2508 GCA_036007995.1 Thermoplasmata archaeon | reverse complement strand
CAGCTGTTCGGCGGGGTCGAGAAGCACCAGCCGGACGGGATCCGGATCCGCGGCGACATCCACGTCCTGCTCGTCGGCGACCCGGGGACCGCGAAGAGCCAGCTGCTCCGGTACGTCGCCGACGTGGCGCCGCGCGGCATCTACACGAGCGGCAAGGGGGCGACGGCGGCGGGTCTCACTGCGGCGGCGGTGAAGGACGACTTCGGCGGCGGCCGCTGGATGCTCGAGGCCGGCATGCTCGTGCTCGCCGACGGCGGGGTCGCCGTGGTCGACGAGCTCGACAAGATGACCCCCGAGGACCGATCGGCGATGCACGAGGCGCTCGAGCAGCAGACCGTGAGCATCGCGAAGGCCGGGATCACGGCGACGCTGAACGCGCGCTGCCCGGTGCTCGCCGCCGCGAACCCGAAATGGGGACGATTCAACGCGGACAAGGGGATCGCCGAACAGCTCGACCTTCCCCCGACCCTGCTCTCCCGGTTCGACGTCATCTACTCGATCCGCGACCACCCGGAGGAGAAGCGCGACCGGTTCCTCGCGAACCGCATCCTCCTCTCCCATCAGTCCGGCGAAGCGATGGCGGTCGGCAAGATCGTCGGCCCGCACCTCGCCGCCTCCGAGGGCGCCCCGTTCCCGCCGGACCTCCTGCGGAAGTACATCGCCTACGCCCGTCGGAACATCCGACCCGTGCTCTCGAACGACGCGCTGAAGGTCCTCGAGGACTTCTACGTCCGCGTCCGCAAGCAGGGCGAGGAGCCGGACGCGCCGGTCCCGATCACCGCCCGTCAGCTCGAAGCGCTCGTTCGGCTCAGCGAGGCGGCGGCGCGGGCGCGCCTGTCGAACATCGTGAGCGTCGACGACGCCGAGCGGGCGACGCGGATCGTCGCCGGATTCCTCGCGCGGGTCACGACCGCCGAGGGACGGCCCGACATCGACGCGATCGCGACCGGCGTCACGCACAATCAGCGGGAGCGGGTCGAGCGGCTCCAGGAATTGATGCGCGAACTGATGGACGCGGGCGGCGGGACGTTCGACCTGACGCAGCTCAAGACCGAAGCCGAGCACCGCGGGATCCCCGGCAACCGGGTCGACGCGCTGTTCTCGATGCTCCGGAACCAGGGGGAGCTCGCCGAAACGCGCCCCGGTCGCTGGCAGCTGATCCGGTTCTAGACCGGGCGCGTTCCCGACCCTCCGCCGGGCGAGATCCGGCCCCCCGGCAGTCGTCATAAACACCGCGCGGCATCGAATCGGTCGGGGGGTCCTGTCGTGTCGGCCGAGATCGTGATGCGCGTGCACCGGGTGCGCGCCGAAGTCGTCGTCGCCGCGTGCGACGCGGAGCTGATCGGGCGCGAGCTCCCCGTCGGCACCCAGGGCCGGACGGTCCCGGTCTCGGCCCACTTCTACGGCGAGCGAAAGGTCTCCGAGGAGGAGCTCGTCTGGGCCTTGAAGCGCGCGACGACGGCGAACCTGCTCGGCCCGCGCGTCCTCGCGATCGCCCAGGAGGCCGGCTTCGTCGCCCCCGGCGGCGTCGGGACCCTCGGCGGGGTCCCGCACGCCGAGATCTTCGCGATGTCGATGGAGTGAGCCCGGTCGGGCCGTCCGGAACCATGGCATCGGAGTTCTGCGTCGTCTGCGGCCGCACCGACGTGCCGACGACCGACGGGGTCTGCGCGGACTGTTTCGCGAAGCGGACCTCGCTCGTCCACGTCGAGGGCCGGCCGGTCGTCACCCTATGCCCGACGTGCGGAGCGCGTCGGACCGGGCAGCTGTGGGATCGGCGGGGCGCCTCGACGCTCCTCTCGCCGGAGGACCTGACCCCGCTCCTCGTCGTCCACCCCGAGGTCGGCATCCGACGGATCCGGTGGTCGGAGGGCGGACTGAACCCGCTCCTGCGCGACCTCGAGGCGAGCGTCGACCTGGTCTTCCGAGGGGTCCCTCGGACGGAGAGCTTGAAGTTCGAGGTCAAGATCGACCATCGGACCTGCCCCGACTGCAGCCGTCGGGCCGGCCACTTCTACACCGCCATCATCCAGCTCCGGGGCGAGGAGAACGGACGCGAGAAGGCCCCCGAGCTCCGCGCCCGCCTCGACCGCCAGTGGTCCCGCGTCCTTCCCGAGGCGCGGAAGTCGTGGCGGGAGGCGCTCTCCTGGAAGGAGGAGCTCCCCGAGGGGTGGGACTTCTACGTCACCGATACGCTCGCCGCGCGGGCGATCGCCCGGTTCGCGAAGGCGAGGCTCGCCGGCGAGCTGAAGGAATCGGCGACCCTCTGGGGCCGCAAGCACGGCGTCGACGTCTACCGCGTGACGTTCTGCCTTCGGGTTCCCCCGGAAGCGGAACGGCCGTCGGAAGCGCCGACGACGACGACGGGTCGAACGGCAGGCTTAAAAGCCGTACCCCGCTCCAAACCGTCGGACGGGAGCGAATCCGGTCGATGATGAAGAAAGGCGGTCTCCTACGGCGTCACCACGGCAGCGACACCCTCGAAGAGGGCACGTTCCTCGACCTCGG
>DASYOF010000180.1:0-3711 GCA_036007995.1 Thermoplasmata archaeon | reverse complement strand
CGCCGAGAAACTGGTCGTGAAGAACGGCGGGAAGATCCTGCAGAAGAAGCAACCGATCGGCGACGGCTCGATGGGATGGACGGCCTACTTCAAGGACAGCGAAGGCAACACCGTCGGCCTCTACCAGTGGCCGAAAGAGTAGCGAGCGTAACCTGGTCACTTTCTCCGAAGCGCCCGGCGTAGGCGGCGGAGATCGGTCAACCCGTTCCGCGGCTACGGGCGAGTAGTCCGCCCCCGCGCTGCCTTTTCCCCCGCTTCCCCGACCCGCTCTGTGTGGGTCGATAGTACCGTGAGACGGGCGGCGCCGTGCGTCGGCGGCTATGTCACGGGGGTCTCGGGCGGCGACGGGAGCCCCGCGCGGCTGCCCGACCGGTTCCCGCCGAGCGGGACCCGGCGCCGACGGAGCGAGATCCGCCGTTGGCGTGCCTTCACGTGCCGCTTCTTGCCGGCGGGCGAGGCCCGCTTCCGGAACGATGACGTCATGGTCCTATCGAATCCTCGGGCGGTGCGGAGCCACCGACAGGGATAGCGTACCGCTCGGAAAGTCCGGACCGGCGAGGATCCCCGGCTCGGGCCTTGGGAACCGTCATCGACTTCTCCTCCCCCCACGGTCGGTCGGTCGTGTCCCCCTCTCCGAGGCTTCTGGGTGCCCTCCTCGTGCTCGAGCTCAGCACGTTCGGAACGGCGTCCGCCTTCCTCCTGGTGATCGCCGGCAATGTTGACAACGGTGTCGTTGTCCACGAGGTCGCCGGCCTCGCCCTGCTCCTCCTTCTCGTCGGCGGGATCGCGCTCTCGGCCCGGCTTCGAATCCTCGATTCACGCCCGGTGCTCCGTCTCGGGATCGCGCTCGGGGCGCTCGTGGCCGCCGGTTCGCTCGGCGCGGCGCTCGCGACGGGGGCCCTACCGATGGCCGACGCGGGCCTCCCGATCGCGCCGCTGGCCGTCCTCCTCGCGTCGGTCGGGGACGCGGCGCGGATCACCGCGCGGGTGTACGTCTCCTCGGGACTCCCGTCGGGCTAGGGTGGGGTTGAGGAGGCGGTCGGCATCCCCCCGCCGGGTTTCGATCCCGCCCACCCCCGGACGCTCATGTTGGGGAGCGGCTTTGCCCGGGCGTGATCGCGCTAACGGATGTCGCCGTCGTCGTGAAGGACGCGAAAGCCTCAGCGAAGTGGTGGAAAAGGAACCTCGGATTCGAGACGTTCACGTTCGGGGGAGCCGGTCACGCGGTCCTCGTCGCCCCTCCCGGGGAGCGGTTCGTGCTCCACATGTGCGAAGGGTTTGCGCCGATCGAGCCGGGCAACACGGGGATCGGGTTCGCCACCGATTCGATGGACGCCCTGCTCGCCCGGATGAAACGCGGGTCGGTCCAATTCCCGGAGCCGACCCAGAAGGAAGCGTGGGGCCGACGAGCGAAATTTGCCGACCCCGACGGCAACGTGTTCTGGCTCGTCGAAGCCCCGACGCCGATGGTGCGGTCGATCCTCCGGTCGCGGGCGCCCGCCCCGAAGCGAGCTCCGGCCAAACGCCGCGCGCCCGCCCGCCGGCGCTAGTTACGTCGCCGGCGAGGCCCCGGGACACTTCCCCCGGCGCCGACGGACTGACGAGCGCCCCCATCCGGACTCGAGGTCTCGTCGTACTACCGAGCGGCCCGGAACCACCGGTTCCGCGGACCGTGGCGGGGATGCGATGAATGCGCACGCCGGTCCTCCGCGCTTCACTTGGATGATCCGCGGACCTCGCGGCGCGTTCCGTTGGACGGCGTACGTGCTCGCGGTCACGTCGTTCTCCGCGGCCGTGCCCACGCCGCTCTACCCGCTCTACGCGATGAAGTTCCAGTTTTCCTCCACGATCCTCGGGCTCGTGTTCGGAGCGTACACCCCCGGGGTCCTCCTCACCCTCCTCCTGGTCGCGCCCCAGGCCGAACGTCTCGGCCGACGGAACCTGCTCGCGGTCGGCATGGTCCTCGCGGCGCTCGGAGCGATCGTCTTCGCCTTCGCGCCGGGCGTCCCGTGGCTCGCCCTCGCCCGATTCCTGTCCGGCATGGCCGTGGGCGCGACGACGAGCGTTGCGACCGCCGCGATGAGCGACCTGGAACCGAACCACGACCCGCACCACGTCGCGCGAGTCGCGGTCGCCGCGAACTTCGGGGGCTTTGCCGTAGGAGCGCTCTCGAGCGGGCTGCTCGTCCAGTACGGACCGTGGACGACCCAGCTCGTGTACATCCTGCCGCTCCTCGCGTGCGCCGTCGGGATGCTCGCGGTCCGCGCCACGCCGGAGACGGCCGCCGAATTCGGCACCGAGCGCCGGTTCCACGTCGATTCGATCACCATCCCCCCTGCCGTCCGGCTCCCGTTCCTGGTCTCGGTCGGCGGGATCGCGGCGTGTTACTCCATCTACGGGTTGTTCGCGGCCCTCGGTCCGAGCTACGTGCGGACGGTGCTCGGGATCCCGAACGCGGCGGCGGCGGGGGGCGTGGTCGCCCTGATGTTCGGGTTCGCGGCGTTGGTGCAGCTGGCCACCTCCCAGGTCCGGGACCGTCGCGCGCTCCTCCTCGGGTTCCCGCTCCTTCTCACCGGTCTCCTCGCGCTCGTCGCGATCCTGTTCGTCTCCTCGGGCGAGCTGCTCGTCCTCGTCGCCGCCGCCCTCGGCGCGTCCGTCGGACTCACGTACATGGGAAGCGTGACGCTCGTCGACCGGGTCGCGCCGGAGGCGGCCCGCGGCCAGATCTTGGCGGCGTTCTACTCCGCCGGGTACCTCGCCGTGGCGGTCCCGACGCTCGGCGTCGCCACCGCCTCGGAGCGGGTAGGGCGGGCCACGGCCGGGATCCTCTTCGGCTCGATCCTCGCCGCGACGGTCGCCGTGCTATGGTGGGCGACGTCGCGGACCCCGACGCCTCCTGGCGGCGGGGGTCGTCCTCGCGAACGGACCGCTCAGCGCGGCCAGTAGTGGTGCAGCGCGGTGTTGCCCGTGATCTTCCCCGAGGCGACCGCGTGGTCGAGGACGAGGTGGGCGAAGAACCGGCCGTGTTCGTCGCTGCCGGCGGGGTTCCCGGGGAACTCGAACCCGTGGCCGGCCAGGTGGACCCAGAACAGCTCCGGGGTCAGCGGGTGATCTTCCGTGTGGTCGGCGGCCGCCGGGCCGGCGAGGTCGAGCGCGGCGCCGATCGGGTCGGCCGAGTCCCTATGCCGTAGCTGCATCGTCCTCGGGCTGGGCTCGGGCGCACTTAGGGGTTCGGGGTGGGCCGGGTCGCCCGAGCGGGCGCGGTCGTCCGATCCCGCTAAGCGGGGGCGGGTGCCCCGGACCGCTCCGGGCTCGGCATGGCGACGGGCCGGTCCTTCGGGATGAAGTCGCCCCCCGACGGGCGTGTGGCGAGCGCGTACCAGGGGGCGGTCACGTCGACGAGCGCCCCGAGGACCCCGTGCAGCGCGAGCCGTGGGATCGATTGGCGCCGGGTGACGTATCGGTGATGGAGACGGTACCCTTCGACGTAGGCGAGGACCATCGAGGTCCAGATGAATCCGGTGAAAACCCCCGTGACCAGGAGAAGCGGGCCGTAGTGGACGAAGGCGCTCGCGATGAGGACGGCGACCGACGGGAGCGCCGAGAACCAGGAGAGCGCGGCGTACACGAGTCCCGCCCGGCGTCGCGGCGTGATGTCCGGCGCCCGCCGGATCGCGTGCATCACCCCGTGGACCCACCGTCGACGCTGTT
>DASYOF010000179.1:0-1773 GCA_036007995.1 Thermoplasmata archaeon | reverse complement strand
GGTACGGGATCCCGGAGATCCCGACGCCGGACGCGTGGACCGTCAGGGACGGGTACGGCGTGAGCGAGATCGTCACGATCGACGACGTATTCGGGAGGAGGATCGCCTGCAGGGCGCCGGCGCGATAGCCGGTCGCGATCGCCGTGAAGTTGAGCAGGTCCGGCGCCGGAAGGGTGAGCTGGAGCTCGCCGTACGAGTTGGTCGTCCCCTGTTGGTTGTCGACGCACCGTCCGGAGTAGGAGACGCTCGCGTTCGGGATCCCCTTGCCGGTCAGATTGTCGATCACGCGGACCTGCAGCGGGGTGCTCTGGGCCGAGCATGGCGGCGGAGGCGGCGAGCTCCCGCCCGAGATCAGGTCCGGGAAGCAATTCGTGAAGTTCCCCGCGAACCGCTCCAGGACGGACGCGTTCGTGGGCGGGCCGGCGAGCGCCGTGTTGCCGCCCGCGAGCACAAGCCCCTGGCAACCGGGGAATTCGGCCCAGGCGTTCGGCGCGTCGTACACCGGCCCCGGCCCGCCGCCGGCGGAGAGCGGCGTCCACGAGCGGGTCGCGGGCGCAAACAGGCTGCCGCTGCCCAGGGCGATCGCGCCACCGGCGCCCCAGGAGAATCCGCCGAACAGCACCGCGAGGTGGTCCACGGCGTCCCAGGCGAACGCCGGAGATCCGCGGGCGGCCGGGATCGACCCGATCGCGGAGACTTTGGTCCAGTGCGCCGGCTGCCCCCCGAACGACCAAACGTCGGCCGAGCAGGTGAGCGCGCAGCCGCCGAACAGGTCGAACTGGTTCGTCGCGTTCTGCCAGATCATCCCGGACCCGTAGAGCGGCGGCGGAGCCACCACCGGGTGGAGCTCGGTCCAGTCGAACGTGGTGAGGTTGAGGGTCCAGGTATCGTTCCAGAACACGGAGGCCGGGGAGCCGCCGATCGTGGCGGACGGGTCCCAGCCGCCCTCGAGGAGCGCCGTCCCTCCGGACGCGTTCACCGCGAACGCGCCGCCCTCCCGGGCCGGCGGGGCGAGCGTGTGCGTGACGTTCCGCCAGGTCTGGTTGAGGAAGTCGTAGACCCAGGTGTCGTTCGTCGTCCGGTCGGTGCTGAGGTTCGTGAGACCTCCGAACAGGACCGCGAAGTTCCGGCCCGGGACAGAGGCGAACGAGACGTTCGTCCTCGCCGAGGGGGTCGGGTTGAGGACCGTGACGTTGAACGCGCCGGTCGAGTAGTTGTAATCCATCGTGTACGGCGTCAGCCCCCCGGCGCCCTCGCCCCCGAACGTGGTGATGTTCCGGGATTGGTCGTCGACGACCATCGCCGCCCCCTCGCCGAGGAAGTGGGTCTTGTCGTCGCCCGGACCGTAGTAGATGTACGCGAGGCCCCAGTTGAAGATCGGAGTCGCCGCCGGAGCTGGGGCGGCTAGGGTTTCCGGGATGGGTGGCGGGGGAGCGGTTGTCGCCGAAACCGCGGCGGAGGCGGGGGACGCCGCCGGGGGGGAGGCGGCCCGCGTCGCGGGCATCGGGAAAACCGCGAGAACGACGAGCGCCCCGAGGGCGAGAAGCGATGCGACCCGCCACGACCGGCCGCGGAGGCGCCGCACTTCCATGCGAAGAGGGGCAGGTTAGATAACGGCGTTCCAGCGCCGTCGGCGGATCAGAGCCCGAGCCGCGACCGCAGGAACTGGAACGCGGTCTGTCCCTTCGAGGTGTGGGGGACGACCTCGAGCGGTCCGGGGGGAACGAGCTCCTTCCTCTGCGTCGTGAGCGCGATACGGAGCCGCTCGAAGCC
>DASYOF010000178.1:0-2093 GCA_036007995.1 Thermoplasmata archaeon | reverse complement strand
GCTCGACCGGTGGTTGGCGAGCGCCTTCCACGCGATCGTGCGCGATACGCGCGCCGCCCTCGAGGGCCGCCGGATCCGCGAGGCCGCCGAGCTCGTGTACGGCCGCGTGCCGTCGACGATCCGACGCTACATCGCCCGAGGCGGGAGCCCCGGCCCGGCCCTTCAGAATGTCGGCGTGGCGTGGGCGACGTTGCTCGCCCCGGTGACCCCGCACCTGGCGGAGGAGCTCGGGGAGACCAAGTTCCCGGGGCTCGTGGCGCGCGCGCCGTTCCCGACGGTGGAGGACTTTCCGCTCGACGAGTCGGCGGATGCGACCGAGTCGTACCTCGACCGGGTCGAGGACGACCTGCGGCCGATCGTCCGGATGGCGACGGAACGGCGGGAGCCGCCGGAGGGGGCCGTCTTCTTCGTGGCCGACGCGTGGAAGCGGCACGTGGAGGAGTGGACCCGGGAAGCGCTCGCGGCGAACCCCAAAGCGCTCCCCGTCGCCGCCGTGCTCGGGCGGGCGTCGGCCCACCCGGACCTGGCGGCGCACCGCGGCGACGTCGCGAAGTACGTCACGAGGATCGCGCCGGCGCTGCGGACGGAACCGGCCCCGACCGCGTCGGTCGACGAGCTGGGGGCGCTGAAGGGCGCCTCGGCCTATCTCGCGAGGCGCTTCGGCCTCACGTCGGTCACCGTGCTGCCCGAGCGCGAGGGCGCCGAGCACGACCCCGCCGGCCGCCGCGACCGTGCGCGACCGGGGCGGCCCGCGTTCTTCCTGTACGGGGCGACCGGCTTGCGGCCGGGGTCGACTCCGACGGAAAGTTGAGGTGCATGCGCGACGGGATCGGGTGCGGGCTCACGGTCCGGTACTTCGCGTTCGCCTTCGTGTCGTAGCCGCGCCGGATCGGCCCGGAGATCTCGAAGTAGATCAGCTGGCCGATCGGCATCCCGGGGTAGATCCGGACCGGGACCTTCACCGACATCTCGAGCGTCCAGTAGTTGCAGAACCCCTCGTCGCCTTTTCCGGCGGTGGAGTGGATGTCGATCCCCAGCCGGCCGACGCTCGATTTTCCTTCGAGGAACGGCACGTAGCCGTGGGTCTCGGTGTACTCCTCGGTCACCCCGAGATACAGTTGGCCGGGGACCAGCACGTACCCGCTCTTCGGCATCCGGACCTCTTCGATCGGGTTCGGGCGCCGCGCATCGAGCGCTCCGCCGACGTACGTCGCGATGTACGGACCCAAGTGGACGTCGTAGGAGTTCGTGCCGAGGCAGTCCGACCGATACGGCCGGATGACGATCCGTCCGGATTCGACCGCCTCGCGGATACGCGTGTCGCTGAGGATCATCCGGACCGACGCGGGGGAGCGCTCTGGGTTCATTAGGACGGCGCGGGGCCGTCGGGCGCGCCGCCACGGAGTCAACGACTTGAACCCGGACCCCCTCGGCGCGGCATGAACCGCTCCGACCCGCTCTCCGCGCGTGCCCCGCTCGACCTGCCCGGCGAAGCGTCGGTCATCTACCGGGTCGACCGCGTCGCGGGAGTCGACCCGTCGAAGCTCGCCCGCCGCCCGCTGACCGTTCGGATCCTCCTCGAGAACCTCGTTCGGCATTACGACCCGAGACTCGTCGACCCCGAGACGATCGTGCGGCTCGCGAACTCCGGCGACTCCGGGGCTCGGGAGCTGCCGTTCCATCCGTCGCGCGTGCTCCTCCAGGACTTCACCGGCGTCCCCGCGCTCGTCGACTTGACCGCGATGCGGTCCGCCGCCGAACGTCGCGGTATGGCGGTCGAAGCGATCAATCCCGAGGTGCCGGTCGACCTCATCGTCGACCACTCGGTCCAAGTCGACAGTTACGGCACGGCGCAGTCGTATCTGATCAACCTCGACCGCGAGTACGAGCGGAACGGGGAGCGGTACGACTTCCTCCGATGGAGCCAGCAGGCGTACCGCAACATGCGGATCGTCCCGCCCGGGAACGGCATTTGCCACCAGGTCAATCTCGAGTTCATCTCCTCGGTGGTCGACCGGCGCAGCGAGGCGGGCGGCGAGGCGGTCGCGTTTCCCGATACCCTGGTCGGCACCGACTCGCACACGACGATGGTG
>DASYOF010000177.1:0-1562 GCA_036007995.1 Thermoplasmata archaeon | reverse complement strand
TCGTCTTCCGCCGCCTTATCAAGCCCGAGGAGCTGCGCGCCGCCGAGGAACTGCAGCGCTCCGGCCCCGTCGGGGCCGATGAGGCCGCGGTGCCCGTCCCGGTGCTGCGGACGATGCAGGACCAGGGGGGGCTCGTCCTCGGCGCCTTCACGGACATCTACCTCGCCGGGACCTCAGTGGGGTTCCTGGGCTGGGACGGCCAGGGGCTCTACCACTACCTCCAGCGGTTCGTCGTCCGCCCGGAGTACCGGAACCACGGCCTGGGTCGCCGGTTGACGGCCTTCGTCCGCGACGAGGCCCGGCAGCAGGGGCTCGACGCGATCCGGGGGACCTTCGACCCCCTCTCCAGCAGTTCGGCGTTCTTCGCCGTGCACCGGCTGGGGGCCACTCCCGAGCGGTACCTGACCCACTACTACGGCCAGCAGGGGGGGGACGGGACGGTGGACCACGAATCGGACCGTCTTCGGTGGGTATGGCCCCTGACGGACCCCGCCCTCGACGAGCGCCTCGCCCGCCCCACGGCCCCCGGGGCCGCCCCGGACCCCCGCTTCACCGGGGCCCCGTCGTTGTTGGAGACCGAGGTCGCCGACAGCGGCCTGCGGCTCCCCAGCGCCGTCAGCGAACCGTCGACCCCGTTCGCGCAACTGGAGATTCCCTTCGACATCGACCTCATCCGCCAGCACGAACCGGCCGGGATCCGGCGGTGGCGGCACGCCGTCCGCGACGCCTTCCGGGCGTGCTTTGACCTCGGGTATCGCGTCGTCGACTTCGACGTGCTACGGACAGAGCACGAACGCCGGGCGGTCTACCTGGTGCAGGCGCCATCGACGGCCCCCGTCCCGCCGGCGCCCGCGCCGACACCGCCCGGGTAAACGGGATATCGAGTCCGCCCGTACACGGCCGTGGCGACGGCGACCCGGCGCCCCGGCCTCTCCCCATTGGTGACCTTCGCCCTGGTCGCGGTGCTCCTCGGCCTGGCCGCCGCCACGTTGCTGGCACCGTCCCCCTCGGGGGAGGGCGTCAATGTGGCCCTGTCGGTCCACGCGCCGGCGGCCCCGTCGTGGCTGGGGATCGCCGTGGTCCTCGCCTTCGTCGGGATGCTCTTCGTGGTGGGGGGCATCTCCCGAGGCCGCCCGCTGTGGATCATCGGCCTGATCGCCGTCTGCCTCGGCGTCGGGACGGCGATCGCCGAGGTGCTGCGCTACGTCCACCCCGCCGTCACCGGCGCGAGCTCCAACCAAACCGGCGCCCAGACGCCGCCCAGCTGCTCCACCGACCCTTCGCTCTGTCCGTACGTGTTCCCGCACGGGCCCTCCACCCCGTCGATCGGGCCGTGGTACGACGGCGCCGCCCTCTACCTGCTCGTGATCGTCGCGGTCGTCGTCGCAGCCGTGCTCGTCCCGCGGTACCTGGCCCTGCGCGCCCGGGGGGGATCCGGGACCGGGTCCGAGGACTCGGGCGGGGCCCCCCAGGAGCTCACCGCGGCGCTCGCGCGGCTCCGGTCCGAGGGGACCTCCGATGACGCCCGTCGACGGATCATCCGGGCGTACGGGAGCCTGCTG
>DASYOF010000176.1:0-6009 GCA_036007995.1 Thermoplasmata archaeon | reverse complement strand
CCGACATCTGTCGGACAAACAGGCCTCGTCGGCGACGGCGCACGGCCTACGAGGGAGACCAAACGATGTTCCTGAAACGGCTCAAGGTCCGGAACTTCAAATCGTTCGCCGGATCGACCGAGATCCCGTTCCAGCCCGGGTTCACCGGCGTCGCCGGTCCGAACGGCATGGGCAAGTCGAACATCTCCGACGCGATCCTCTTCGTGCTGGGTCCGACCAGCTCGAAGGCGCTCCGCGCGGACCGGCTCACCCACCTGTTCTTCAACGGCGGCTCCTCGAAGAAGCCGGCAACCGAGTGTGAGGTCT
The DNA here is from genome assembly GCA_036007995.1 of Thermoplasmata archaeon. Lineage (GTDB taxonomy): Archaea > Thermoplasmatota > Thermoplasmata > Lutacidiplasmatales > UBA184 > Lutacidiplasma. The sequence continues at coordinate 5,703 of DASYOF010000176.1, read as the reverse complement.
CGCTCATCTTCGACAACACGGACCGGTTGCTCCCCGTCGAGACGGACGAGGTCGAGCTCACGCGGTACGTCAAGCTCGCTCCGTCCGACCCGAACGGCTACTACTCGTACTTTTACGTCAATGGCCGGCGGTCGACCCAGGGGGAGATGGACTCGGTCCTCTCTCACGCCCGGCTCTCCGGAGATGGCTACAATCTCGTCCAGCAGGGGGACGTCAACCGGATCGTCAGCATGGGCCCGATCCCGCGACGAGGCCTCGTCGAGCGGCTCGCGGGGATCTCCCAGTACGACGAGGAGCTCGCACGCGCCGAGGGAAAGCGCGCCGACCTCGAGACCAACCTCGGGCAGATCAACACTCTTCTGACCGAGATCAAGAGCCATCTCACGACCCTCGAATCCCAACGACTCCAGGCGATCCAGTACAAGGAACTCCAGGACGAGCGGCGCCGAGCCGAAGCTCGCCTCGCCCGCGCCGGTCACCGGATGGCCCGCCAGGAGGTCGACACGTGCGCGAAACACCTCGAGGAGCTCCGCACCCAGCTCGAGACGGTCCGCTCCGAGACGCAGAAGCTCGAGTCCGAGCGTACGGAGCTGTCGAACTCCATCGACCGGGTCGAGCAGGACATCGCCAAGCACGGCGGGCCGGAGGCGGCCAAGTTCAAGACCGAGCTCGACGAGCGCCGGATGGCGTTCGCCCGGCTCGACGAGAACGCCCTCGCGGCGAAGACCGAGCTCGAAGCCCTGACGAACCAATCGAGCGAACTCTCCGCTCGCCTCGAGGGCGACCGGAAAGAGCTCGACGGCCTGAAGAAGAAAGAGAAGGCCGGCGCGGAACGGGTCCGGGCCGCCGAGACCGCGCTCGCGAACCAGTCCGAGGCGCTCAAGCAAGCGACCTCGGGAGCGGACCAATCCCAGGGGAAGCTCGCCGGCACGCGGAAGGAGATTCTCCGCCTTGAGACCGAGCACGACCAGCGCCAGAAAGCCTGGCAGAGCGCGATCGCCGCCAAGGAGGAGGCCAACGGTCGCCTGACGGCGGTCGAGCGCGAGGCGGCGCAGCTCGAGGACGATCAGCGGACGCGCGAGATCGAGCTCAAGGACCTCGAGCTCCGGGTCAAAGACGCCCGACCCGGGGGCACGAGCGGTCGGCCGACCCCCGAGCTCCACAAGGAGTTCCTCCAGGTCAAAAACCGCGAAACGAACCTCAATGGGGAGCTGCAGAAGCTCTCGCCGGAGGTCCTCGAGCTCAACCGACGGTACATGGCGCTCGACGCCCGCCTGAAGGCCCGCGCGGACAGCGGCCGGGGCGGCGGGATGTTGGCCGCGGTGGACTACATCCTCTCGCAGCGGAACCTCGGGAAGGTCGCCGGCATCCGCGGAACGGTGCAAGAGCTCGCGACGTTCAAGACCGAGCACGCGACGGCCCTGACCGTCGCCGCCGGCGCGCGGTTCCAAGCCTTGGTCGTCGAGAGCGACCAGGTGGCCGAGGAATGCATCAAGCTCCTCCGGGCCGAGAAGCGGGGTCGCGCCACGTTCCTCCCCCTCAACCGGATGCTCCCCGGGCGCCCGAAGGGGAAGTCGCTCGTCGCCTCGCAGTCCTCGGGCTCGATGGGATTCGCCCTCGACCTCGTCCAATTCGACGAGGAGCTGCAGGGCGCGTTCTGGTACGTCTTCGGCGAAACCGTCGTCATGGACGACCTCGCCCACGCCCGGGCCCAGATGGGCGGGGTCCGCCTCGTCACTTCGCAGGGCGACCTCATTGAGGCCACCGGGGCCATCTCCGGCGGCTACCTCGAGACGGGGGCCAACGCGCGGGGCGCGGACAACGCCGCCGAGCTGAAGCGGCTCGGCGACGAGCTCCGGGCGAGGAGCCAAGCGGAGGCCGACGCCAAGGCCGAGCTGGCGGCCCTGGGGCCGAAGGTCCGGACGATGGCCGAGGAACTCGCCAAGCGGACCGCCGAGACCCAGGCTCACGAATCCACCCGATCCGTCCTCGATAAGGAGCTCGAAACCGCGCGCGACCGGCTCTCCGAGGTCAAGAAGCGGGCGTCGGCCGCCCGAGCCTCCCGCGCCAGCGCCGAAGCCGAGCTCGCGAAGGCGATCGAGCTTGTCGGACGGCGGGAATCCTCGGTCACCGACGCGAAGACCGCGCTCGCGGACCACCAGAAGGAGTACCTCGGCAACCTTCCCGAAGCGCTCTCCTCGAAGATCCGCACGCTCCAAGAGGCGAACCAAGCCGCGAACGACGAACGCCTCGCGGCCGGCCAAGCCTTGGAGGCGCTCCGGGCCTCGCTGCAGGCGGCCGACGCCGGCACGAAGGGCCGGACCACCGAACTCGCCGAACTGAAGGAGTCTCTCGCCCAGAAGGAGAAGCTCCTCAGTGAGGTCGTGGCGAACCGCGACGCCGCAAAGGCCGCCCTCGACACGATGCGTTCGGTCGAAGCCAAACAACTCGATCGCGTCAAGGAGCAGGCCGAGGAGAAGCGCAAACTCGACGAGCGCCGGCTGAAGCTCGTCGATCAGCTCGCGCGGGCGCAGGAGAGCTTGCGGACCCGCTCCACGATGGTCGATCAGGAGCAACTCCGACTCCAGCAGGCGGAAACGCACCTCACCGAGGTCGAGGCCGCGCTGAAGGAGCTCCCGGCGCCGGAGGCCGACGAGAAACCGGTCCCCGTCGACGACCTGAAACGGACGATCCAGACCGTCTCGTCCCAGCTCGAATCGATGGGGTCGGTGAACCTCCGCGCCCTCGAGGAGTACGACGCCGAGAAGGCGCGGCTGGACGAGTTCCACTCGGAAGTCAACCGTCTCTCGACCGAGAAGCAGGAGCTCCTCGCGCTGGTCGGCGAGATCGAGACGAAGAAGCGCGTGAAGCTCACGGAGGTCGTGGCGTCGGTCGCGACCGGCTTCCGCGAGATCTACGGGGAGCTGTCCGGAGGCGGCGAGGGGGAGATCTCCCTCGAGAACAACGACGACCCGCTCGCCGGCGGACTCCTGATCAAGGCGAGGCCGATCGGCAAGAACGTCCAGCGCCTCGAGCAGCTTTCCGGCGGAGAGAAGTCGCTCGCCAGCCTCGCCTTCGTGTTCGCCCTCCAACGCCACGACCCGAGCCCGCTCTACGTGTTCGATGAGGTCGACATGTCCCTCGACGGCGTCAACGCGGAGAACGTGGGGCGGATGCTGCGCCGCAACGCCGAGCGCGCGCAGTTCGTCGTGATCTCGCTCCGCAAGGTGACGCTGAAGTTCGCCCACCGGCTGTTCGGCGTGACGATGCACGGCGACGGCTGCTCCCGCGTCGTCGGTCTCAAGCTCGACGAGATCGTCGACGTCGACGAGAAGGACCGCCCGCCGGAGGTCCTCGTGGCCCCGGTCGCCCCGGGGGCCGCATGACGATCAGCGAGCAGGCCGCAGCCGAGCTCGCGGTCGCGATCGCCCCGCTTCCGCAGGGTCCGGCCGACCCGGTCTCCCGCGAGGCCGCCGAGCGGATGCTGAACTACCTGATCTTCCACCGATCGCTCCTCGGGGAATCCGACGCCGCACCGGCGCTCCTCGAACGCTACCTGACCCTCGTCCGCGACATGAAGGACGGCGTCCACATCGTGATCGCCGACCCGTACCAGAAGGCGACGGCGATGCTGTTCGAGCTTGTCATGGACGAGGAGTTCGACCCGTGGGAGATCGACCTCGCCCGGTTCACCCAGGCGTACCTCGAGCGGGTGCGCGCCCAAGGCGGGGTCGACTTCGCTGTCGCGGGGCGGTTGCTGTACATGGCCTGGAGCATCCTCTACCTCCAGTCGAAGGAGCTTCTGCACAACCGGGCGCTGCCCGCTTCCCCGTCCGGGGACGCGGCGGATCCCCCCGGCGAGCTGACCGCCTCCGCCGACAGCTTCTACGGGGCGCTCGGCACCCCGGAGGCGATCGATGTGACGACCGCCGTGCTCGGCGAAGCCGGAGAACCGGCCCTCGTCCAGATGGTGCGCCATCCCGAGACCCGGCCCGTCAGCTTGCTCGAGCTCGTCCACGCCTTCGGCGACGCCGAAGAGGACGCCCGCCGGTCGCTGCGGATCCAGGAGCTGCGGGAGCGGCTCCGCGAGGAACAGCGCGCGGCCCCGGAGGTCCTCGTCCACGGCGACATCCCGGAGCGCGACCTCGTCGACGTCTGGGAGGTCTCCCTCCGCCATGCCCCGAACGTACCGTTCCCGATCACCGAGCTCTGGCGCGAGGCGGAGGGCCGCGACCGGCTCGTTTCCGTCTTCCTCGCGCTCCTGTTCCTAGCCCGGGAGCGGGTCGTCGAGCTCCACCAGGACCAGCTCGGCGAGAGCCAGCTCCTGCTCGTCCGGGTCGCCGAGGCGCGGCCCGACCGGGTCCCGGAGGCGTGAGGCGTGCCCGCGAAGGTCGACGACCTCCAGCTCCGCGTCGAAGCGATCCTGTTCGCGGCGGGGAAGCCGCTCAGCGTCAAGGAACTGACCGACACGCTCGCGGTGGGAGATTTCCGCCCGGTCCAGGCGGCCCTGAAGAAGCTCATGCGCGCGTACGACGCCCGCCAGACCTCGCTCGAGGTGCGGCACGTCGGCGACCGGTACGCCCTGCAGCTGCGTCCGGAGTTCGTTCCGGCCGCCCAGTCGGTGACGCCGGTCGAGATGGCGCCGCGGACTCTGAAGGCGCTCACGCTGATCGCCTACCATCAGCCGGTCCTCCAGAGCCTGCTCGCGAAGATGCTCGGCGAGGCGGCGTACGAAGAGGTCGACCGGCTGCGGGGTCTCGGACTCATCCGGGCCGAGCCGAAGGGCTCCACGCTCGAACTGTGGACGACGAAGGCGTTCGCCGAGTACTTCGGCATCGCGTCGACGAAGCCGGAGGAGATCCGCCGGTTCCTCGAGACGAAGCTGAAGGTCAGCCCGGCGAGCCTCGCGATCCCGGCGGGCACCGACGCGACCGAGCCGGCCGGAGAGACGAGCGCCCCGCCGGCGGACGAAGCCTCGAGCTCGGCCGGCCCGGACTAGCGCGGCTCAGAACGCTCCGCAGCCGGGGCACCGGACCGGTTCGGCCGGACGCGGCGCTCCGCAGTACGGGCAGGAGAACCACGCCGGCGGCATCGGCCCCGCGCCCGGGGGCGGGGGGACCGGAGGCTGGGTACCGCCCCACGGCGGGGCGATCGGGTAGTACGCCCCGGACGGCATCGGGGGTGGACCGTGGCCCGCGACCGGGGGGCCGGGCGGCGCGGGACCGTACGCCCAGGGCGGGGTCTGGTACGGTCCCGTGGGCGGCAGGCGGGTCCGTCGGACCCGTTCGTCCCACACGACGAGCGCCACGAGCGCCACGGCGAGGAGAACGCCGGCCACGATCAGGAGGACCGTGATGCCCGCCGTCGGCGGCGCGAGCGCCAGGCCGACCGGAGGAAGCCCGGGGGTCGGGCCGGTGTAGTTGTAGTTGCGGACCGACGAGTTCGCCCACGCGCCGAGGAACGCGGCCCCGTCGAGCCCGCCCCAGCCGGTCGTGGCGTCCCACCCCGCGGCGGCCGAGAACACGTAGTTCTGCCCGTTCGTCACGTCGAGGAACGGGTCGCCGGCCCCCGGGCTCGCCGCATAGTACCCCGCGATCCGGTAGAGCCCGGGATCGATCCAGCCGAACGGATGGCCGGCGACCGCCGACCATTCCGCGAGCAACCCGGCAAAGAACGGCGAGGCGATGCTCGTCCCCTCGAGGA
>DASYOF010000175.1:0-1724 GCA_036007995.1 Thermoplasmata archaeon | reverse complement strand
CTTCGCCGACCTCGCGGGCGCAATCCGGGCGGCGGAGGACGGCGGCGCGGACGCCTTCCATCTCGACGTGATGGACGGACACTTCGTGCCGAACATCACGTTCGGCCCGGCCCTCGTGCGGGCGGTCCGGACGCGGACCCGGTTGCCGCTCGACATCCACCTCATGATCGAACACCCGGCGAAGTTCGCGGAGGCGTTCGCGAAGGCGGGCGGCGACACGCTCGTGTTCCACGTCGAGGCCGCCGATGCGCCGGACGAGGCGCTCCGGGCCATTCGGGCGAGCGGGGCGAAGGCCGGCGCCGCGATCCGTCCGGACACTCCGTTCGAGCGGGTGGCGCCGCTCGTCGAGCGGCTCGATCAGGTCCTCGTGATGAGCGTCCAGCCCGGATTCTCCGGTCAGTCGTTCCATCCGGAAGTGCTCCCGAAGGTCCGCGCCGCGCGCGCGGCGGTCGACCGGGTCGGGTCGGGGGGCTACGTCTCCATCGACGGGGGCGTCACCCCGGAGACCGCGGTCTCCGCCGCCGAGAACGGCGCGACGTTCTTCGTCTGCGGCAACTCGGTGTTCGTCGGCGGCTCGGTCGGGGACAACCTGAAGAATCTCCGGCGGGCGGCGGACGAGGGGGCCCGGCGTGCGGTTCTCTGAGCTCGTTGCCGCCTACGAGCGGCTGGAGGCGACGACGAAGCGCCTCGAGATGCGCGCCGTCCTCGTCGAGCTGTTCCAGTCGGTCCCGAGGTCCGAGCTCGCGGAGGTCGTGTACCTCTCGCAGGGCCAGCTCCGACCGGAGTACGAGGGCGTCGAGCTCGGCGTGGCGGTATCCCTTGCCACCCGCGCCGTGTCGGAGGCGAACGAAACCCCCGTGCCCCAGGTCGAGGAGCGCCTCCGGGCGCTCGGGGACCTGGGCGATGTGGCCCAGGAGCTCCTCGCGAAGCGCGGGGCGCCGGCGGACACTTCGCTCGACGTCCACGACGTGTACCGGGGATTGATGACGGTCGCCCGGACGTCCGGGGAAGGCTCGCAGGATGCGAAGATCCAGGTCCTCCGCGACCTCCTCGGGCGAACCACCCCGGTCGAGGGAAAGTACCTCATCCGATTCGTCGTCGGCACCCTCCGCCTCGGCGTCCGGGAAGCGACGATCCTCGACGCGTTCGCGACCGCGTACGCCGGTGGGACGAAGGACGCCCGGCTCAAGATCGAGGCGGCGTTCAACGTGTCCTCCGACCTCGGCGTGGTGGCGGAGACCCTCGTGGACGGTGGCCTCGACGCACTGCAGGCGATCCGTCTGACGGTCGGCCGTCCGATCCGCCCGATGCTCGCCGCGCGGGCCAAGGACCTCGCGGAGGTGCTCAAGCGGATGGACGGCTCGGCGGCCCTCGAGTACAAGTACGACGGCCTTCGGGTCCAGGCGCACGTCGACCAGGCCGGCAAGGTGCGGCTGTTCTCTCGGCGACTGGAGGAGATCAGCGCGCAATTCCCCGAGCTCCAGATCGAACTCCCGGGCGCCCTCGCCCGTTCGCCCGCGATCGTCGAGGGGGAGTGCGTGCCGATCGACCCCGAGACGGACGAGATCCGCCCGTTCCAGGAGGTCTCGCGCCGGCGGGGCCGCAAGCACGACCTCGACCGGGTCGCCGAGGAGATTCCGGTCGTCCTCTTCCTGTTCGACGTGCTCCTCGAGGGAACTGAGGAAACGATTGACCTCCCGTTCCCCGAGCGCCGCGAGCGGCTC
>DASYOF010000174.1:0-1551 GCA_036007995.1 Thermoplasmata archaeon | reverse complement strand
TCATCGGCTACGGCTCGACGTTCGGCCCGATCCGGGAAGCGCAGGCGATCCTCGAACGCCACGGCGTGCCGACGAGGTTCTACAACGCCCGCACCCTGTTCCCGGTGCCAGTGCGCACGCTCGAGCCGTTCCTCGCCTCGGTCGACGTCGCGTACGTGGTCGAGCACAACTACACCGGCCAGTTCGCGGACCTCGTCCGCGGGGCGATCCCCCAGCACTACCGGAAGCTCCGCTCGATCCGCAAGTACGACGGCTCGTCGTTCCGCGCGCCGGAGATTGTCGGCCCGATCCAAGGAGGGACCTAGCGATGGTCGCCTCCGTCAAGCCGGTCCCGTCGACGTGGTGCCCCGGGTGCGGCGACTTCGGCCTGCTCGCCTCGGTGAAGAAGGCGATCGCCGAGGTCGGGGTCCCGATCCACGAGGTCGTCCTGGTCGGCGGCATCGGCTGCTCCGGCGGGATTCACAACTTCATCGAAACGAACGGGATCCACGCCCTGCACGGCCGGCTCCTTGCGCAGGCGGTCGGCGTGAAGCTCGCCAACCCCGAATTGACGGTGATCGCGGCCGGCGGGGACGGCGACGGGTACGCGATCGGGATGGGCCATTTCATGCACGCGTTCAAGAAGAACGCGTCGCTTCTCTACCTCGTCATGAACAACGAGACCTACGGCCTGACGAAAGGCCAGGCCTCGCCCACGAGCCCGATCGGGTTCGAGGGGAACATCGAGGCGCCGTTCGACGCGATCCTGACCGCGCTGTCGATCCCGGTGCCGAACTTCATCGCGCGCACGTTCTCCGGCGACCCGAAGACCATGACCCAGGTGCTCGTCGAGGCGATCCGGTTCAACCGGGCGAACCGCGGCTTCGCCTTCGTCGAGGACCTCTCGCCGTGCGTGACGTACAACGACACGTTCAAGGATTGGCGGACCCGCGTGCTCGACATCTCGACGCTCCCCGGGTACAACCCGGCCGACCGGCAGACGACGTTCCGGCTCTGCGTCGAGACGATGCAGTCCGGGCGGATCCCGATCGGGGTGATGCACCGGCCGGCCGAGCCGAACCCGAAGGAGCCCGGCCTCGAGTTGAAGCTGCTTCCGGACAAGGTCGGCCCCGCGCGGGCGGACATCGGGCTCGAGACGAACCGTGCGGCGTACGAGAAGCTGCTCCGCGCCGTCGCGTAGACCCGAAGCGCCCCGGGCCCGGCCGGCTCCGGTCCTGCTGTTCGGCGTCGCGCTCGCGCTCCTCGTTTCGGCGGGAGCCGCGGCGGCCGCAAACCCGTCCGCCTCCCTGACCGTCGGGACCGACGGGACGGTTGCCGTCGCGCTCTCGCTCGTCGATGCCAACGGGTCGTCGCTCCGCTTCGCGATGGACGGGAATTTCTCGCCGCTGGTCGACTCGCTCCCGGGGAACGCCTCGAGCCACGCGAGCATCCTCGCCGGGATCGCCACCGCCGAGTCGAGCTACGTGTTCGCCTCGCTGTTCGGCAACGGGGACGGCTCGGTCAGCCCGAACGAGGTCGCGATGTTCGAGAGCCTGCTCCGCTACGAGGCGG
>DASYOF010000173.1:0-1739 GCA_036007995.1 Thermoplasmata archaeon | reverse complement strand
GGGGCTCGTCGTCGCGTACGTGACGGGGCTCGAGACGCTCGCCGCCTCGATGCGGGTCGCGATCACGCCCGACGTGGCGGCCACCTTCATCGCCAACGTCCAGGCGACCTTGGGAGGCGCGAACGTCCACATGGTCGCGATCGCGCGGCCCGAGACGCCCCTCGCGAAGTCCGTCCGCTCGCTGGCCACCATCCGGATCGAGGTCCGGGGTCGGCTCGGTCGCGTCTTCCTCTACGGGGCCAAGCCCTGGACCCCGGGGTTCGTATTGACCGAGGCCAGCGACGGGGGACCGTACGACCTCCTCCGTATCGTTTAGCACAATTCCGGGCCGTTCGAGACGGCGGGACCGACCGGCGGATTTAAGCGCCATTTGGCGCTTATTCCTTTGCGGTTCTCCCCCGGGAGGAGAGCGTAGGGATGCCAGCGGCCAAGTTCCTGATCGTGGAGGATTCGCCGGTCGTGCGCCTCGCCATCCGGCAGGCGCTGCGGAACGGCGCGGTCCCGGAAAGCGCGATCTTCGAGGCCGCCACGGCGAGCGAGGCGATCGAACTGTTCGACCGGGAGCACCCGGGGATCGTCTTCACCGACATTAGTCTCCCGATCGGGAACCCGACGGCCCGCTCCGGGAGCGAGGGGTTTTTTGCGTTCCTCGCGTCGGCGTCGTCCCCGCTGGACGGCGGGATGGAGGCGTCGCGGTACATGCTTGCCCGGGACCCGGCGATCCGGCTCGTGGTGTGCACCGGGAATCCGCCGGACGACCCCCGGGTCCGCGAACTGATCAAAGCGGGGGCGTTCCACGTCCTCGAAAAGCCGCTCCGGGCCGCCGAAGTGCGGACGGTCCTCGACCGCCTTCGGGCGGAGACGTAGCGCGCGCCAGCGGCCCGCGCTGAGCCGGTCACTCGGGCCGCTTCGTCACCGCCCGCAGGGCGGCGGCGACGCAATCGAACTCCGCCCCCACCTCGGAAACGCCGGCGGCCGACGAATTCGATCCGCGGGGGGCCTCCTCGACGAGTCGACACAGCTCGGCGAGATGGAGCGCCCCCACCTGGGAGCTCGTGGACTTGAGCGCGTGGGCCGCCCGCGCGAGCGCGACGGGGTCCCCCGCGGAAGAGGTCCGTTGGAGCTCCCGAAGGAGCTCGGGTGCGTGGTCCAGGAACGCCTCGGCGAGCTCGGGGAGAAACCGGTCGTTGGTCCCCGCCAACTCCTCGAGTTGTGCCCAGGCGACCGGATCGAGCGCCGGGGATCCGGGTCCCGGAGGGCCGACGCGGCGGTGCGACATCTCGATGGCGGCGTCCGCCGTTCCGGGAGAGCTCAGGCCGAAGAAAACGAGGGTCCGGCGGAGGTCGGCCGCGCCGACGCCGCGGGCGACGTACTGGACCGACTCCTTCCGTCCCCCCGCCCGAGTCAGGAGGCATTCCCCCACCCGCAGAGTCGGCGTGTCCCCGGTCGGCAAACTCGCGGACGGTCTGGCCAACGCTCGTTCGAGCGCGGCCGCGAGCCGCGGCGGGGCGGCTCCGGAGTCCTCCAGGTACCGCACCGCGGGCGGCGTCCATGCGGCGACCCGACCGTCGATGAGGAGTACCGTCGGCTCCGGCCCGTCGTCCCCCTCGGGGATTGGTCCGATCGACCGTGACGCGGGGTCCGAGAACTGACGGACGAGTTGCTCGCGGCGGATCGCGCGGAGCAGCGCGCGTCCGAGGTAGCCGGGAGGAAACACCCGCTTCAACTCGAAGGCGGCC
>DASYOF010000172.1:0-3881 GCA_036007995.1 Thermoplasmata archaeon | reverse complement strand
GCATGTGGGCGACGCTCGGCGTCGTCGCCGCGATGGTGCTGGTGATCCCGGTCCTCGCGGCGACCGCTGGAGCCGCCCCGGTCGCCGCTGCTGGCCCGACCACCGCCGCGACCCTGAACGCGTCGGCGAGCCAGCAGTGGGCGTACGGCGGACAGAAATGGGTGAACGTGAGCCTGCAGGTCGGGAACGCGACGTACCAGTCGCACGCGTTCTTCGGCTGGCAAGTGATCTACACCGCGACGAACACGAGCAACTCGACGGTCGAACTCGAGGCCCAGCGGACCATGGCAGCCGACCTGTTCGCCCAGTTCAACGGCTCGCACGTCTCCGGAAACCTCTCGGTCCGGGGCGTCGAGTCGGAGACCGGCTTCGCGAACCTGAGCACGACGGCCCAGGTGGACGAGAACGGAACCCCGACGAGCGCCATCGGGCTGACCAACGCCTCCACCGAGGCGTCGGCGAACCTGACCGAGTCGTACTCGCTGAGCGCGGGGAGCCACTCGGCGTCCGGCCACCTCAACGTCCAGGGCAGCTCGATGAGCGCGGTCTCGTTCGCGCCGTCGTTCGGGCTCGTGCCGTGGAACGTCGCGCCGAACGTGACGTGGAACTCGTCGGCGATGTACACCGCGAGCGGCTCCTGGTCGATCGCCTACCAGTGGGCCAACGCGGGCATCTTCGGGACCAGCGCGAACGGCTCCGGAAACCCGAGCGGCAGCGTTACGGGGACCGGGACGGTCTCCCTGACCGGCGCCGACCTCGGCACCGTCACGCTCGCGAACGGCCGGACGGTCCCGGTGATCGCGCTCGCCGTGACGGGACCCTTCGATGACGTCGACGGGTTCATCCTGGTGCCGCACAGCTTCGAGATCTTCGGCGCCGGCGACCACGCGTGGGCGCACGGCTCGCTCGCGGCGGAGGACGTCGCGACCGACCGTCTCGACCTCGGACTCGACGTGGTGCACCACCGCGCCCAGGTCGTCGCGACCGCGTCGAGCTACCAGGGCACGGACGACAGCCTCGCGTCGAGCGGCTCCGCCACGATGACCACGGCGTCGTCGGCCCCCAGCCCGTCGACGGCCGTGGTGCAGGCGCAGCCGGAGTCGGTGCCGGCGGCCCAGCACGACGCGGCGTGCCTCCAGGCCGAATGCCACGGCGCGAGCGGCGCCGCGGGCTCGGTCTTGCCGCTGCTCGTCGTCGGCCTCGTCGTCGGCCTGATCGCCGTCGCGATCATCGGGACCGTCGGCGTGGTCGAGTACCGCGCGTGGTCCCGGCGGAAGTCGGGCGGCCAGCTCGTCGGCGGGTACAGCCAGCAGGTGCCGTCGTCGGTCACGGGGATCCCCCCTCCCCCGCAGGGTCCGACGCCCCCCGGTCCCCCGAGCGGCGGAGCGTAAATTCGACGAAGTCGGACCGGGGACACGAGTCCCCGGTCCCCAACCCATTCCCCGGTGAGCGACCGGGAACCCGACCCTACTTTTCGTCCGGGAGCCGTCTCTCGACGAGGTCAAGGACCGCCCGGTCGGCGTCGAACTCGAGCCGCTCGCGAGCTCCCTCGAACGCGACCCACTCGGCCCGGTCGAACAGGTGCTCGGGCCGGACCGGCCGAACCGAGCAATGGACGAGGAAGTAGACGACCGTCTTCACGACGCTCCGGTCCTTCTTCGGCTGGTAGAACCGGTAGGTGACCTGACCGATCTCCGGTCCCAGCCGGAGGCCGGTGAGGCCGGTCTCCTCGGCGAGTTCGCGCGCGGCGGCGGTCTCGACCGATTCGCCGGTTTCGACGTGCCCCTTCGGGAAGCACCACCGGTCCTCGTCGGTCAGATGGAGCAGCAGGAGCTCGCGACGCTCGGCATCGACCACCGCCGCGCCGGCCGCGAGCTCGGCGCGCGCGGGCCGGTCGTTCCGAAACTCCTGCGTCGTCCTTCGCATCGTGTCGCGCCCGCCCCGTGCCAGTCGCTCCGGGGAGTTTAACGCCTCGCGGACGGCGGCGACGGCCGAGCCCTTAAGGGTCCGGACGGCTCGGCCGGCCCGGATGCTGGACCCGGAGGAGGTCTACCACGACCTCGCCTCGCTCATCCGCGCCAAGGCCCGGAAGAACGGCGACCGGCCCGCCCTCCGGTTCGCCGGGCGGGCCTTCTCCTACGCGCGGCTCGACCAGACGACCGACTCGGTCGCCGCCAACTTCGCGACCGCCGGGATCGGGCGGGCCGACCGCGTCGCCCTGCTCCTCCTCAACACCCCCGAGTTCGTCCTCTCCTGGTTCGCTCTCGCCAAGCTCGGCGCGGTCGTCGTCCCGCTCAATACCGGCCTCAAGGGCGAGATCCTCCGGTACGAGCTCGCCGACGCCGAACCGAAGGCGCTCGTGATCGACCAGCGACTCTGGCCGTCCTACGCCCCGTTCCGGAGCGCCCTCGGGATCGGGACCGAGTGGGTCGTGGACGGCGAGCCCCCCGCCGAGGGGGTCCCCGCGGACGCTCGGCCCTGGATCGAGCTCGAGGTCGGTCGCGGCGCCGTCCCGACCCCCGAGCTGACCGGCGGAGACCCCGCCGCGATCCTCTACACGAGCGGGACGACCGGCCCTCCGAAGGGGGCGGTCATTCCCCACGAGAAGTACCTGCGGACGCCGCGCGAGATCGGCGCCCGGAGCCGACTCACGCCCGAATCGGTCCTGTTCACCGCCCTTCCTCTGTACCATTGCAACGCCCAGGAGATGACGGCGCTCACCGCGCTCGAGTACGACCTGACGGCGGCGTTCGACGAGCGATTCCACGCGACCACGTTCTGGGAGACGGCCGCCTCGTACGGCGCGACGCACGTTTCGCTGCTGATCTCGATGATCAACGTCCTGTTCAAGCAACCCGAACGACCGACCGACCGGACCCACACGGTCCGGACGGCGCTGACCGCCGGGACCACCCGGGACGTCTGGCCGGAGTTCGAGAAGCGGTTCGGACTCGCGATCCTCGAACTGTACGGGATGACGGAGTGCGGCTGCACCACGCTGATGAACCCGCCCGATCGGGTCCGGATCGGCTCCGTCGGCACGCCCCTCGGGTTCGTCGACGCGGACGTCGTCGACGACGACGACCGGCCCGTCGGACCGGACGTCCGCGGCGAGCTCGTCGTGCGACCGAAGGCCGCCTACACGATGTTCCTCGGCTACCGGAACAAGCCGGAGAAGACGGTCGAGGCCACGCGCAACCTCTGGTTCCACACCGGCGACTACGTCACCCGGGATTCGGACGGGTACTACTACTTCATCGACCGGAAGAAGGACGTCATCCGCCGCCGCGGCGAGAACCTCGCGCCGTACGACGTCGAGACGGTGCTGAACCGGCACCCGGCGGTGTTCGAGAGCGTGGTGGTGGGCGTCCCCTCGCCCCTCGGCGAGGAGGACGTGAAGGCGTTCGTCCAGCTGAAGCCCGGCGCCACGGCGAGCGCGGAGGAGCTGTTCCGGTTCTGCGCCGCCGAGCTGCCGTTCTTCATGGTCCCCCGCTACATCGAATTCCTCGAGGAGATCCCGAAGACCGCGAACCAGAAGGCCCAGCGATACGTCCTGCGCCAGCGCGCCGGAGGGCCGCAACACGACCGCGAAACGCTCGGGATCCAGCTCCGCCGCCCGTAGCGAGCCCGTCGCCACCGTCCTCGTCGTCCTGGACGCGAACGCGCTGTTCTGGCCGTTCACGCACGGCGTCCGACTCGACCTGGAACTCGCACGGATCTTCCCCGCGGGCGTACAGGTGGTCGTGGCTTCATCGAGTCGCGCCGAGCTCGACGGGCTCGCGGCGAAGGGGGTCGCCCACGCCGGAGCCGCCCGGGAGCTGGCGGCGCGCTACGACGTCCTACCGGTCGTCGGGCGGGGCGATTCGGGGCTGCTCGCCGCG